>JAKAVW010000262.1 GCA_021827445.1 Pseudomonadota bacterium | reverse complement strand
AATGAGCAAGGATAGCCTGCGCAATCCTCTCCATGGGCTCCCGCAGCCGCTCTACGCCGCTGACGATATAGCCCGCCGTGACATCCCCCCGGTCGGTGCGGTGGTTGACCAGCCGTTTCAGGGCATAGGCGCTGATGTCCAGGCTGTCGGCAATGGTCATGAAGGTCCGGCGTAGGTCATGAACGGTTACGGTGACCCCTGTTTTTTTCGCCACCGCCCCAAGGGCCTTCCGAGGTTCCTGCACATAGCCCTTTGCCCCACTGCTGGAGAATACGAAAGGGCTTCCCGCTTGACCAGCCTCTTCTTGGCGCCGGGTCAAAAGGTCCACCAGGAACTCCGGTAGGGGAAGCTCCAGCGGGTCGTGATTCTTGGTATTGGTGATGGTCACCATGCGGTTATTCAGATCCACCTGCTCCCAAGTCAGGCTGGCCGCTTCTTCCCGTCTCAGGCCCGTGAAAAGCAGAAATAGTAGGTAATCCCGCAACGTGGCATTGTCCAGCTCCCGGACTGACGCCACCCAAGGGCCAAAGTCCGCTGGACGTAGATGGCCTTGCCGCCGGGGTATCCGCTTCCAGGCCCGGGTGTGGGAAAGTGTCAGGACCGGATTTTCTCGAAGCAAGGGCCGCTCTTCGGTGCCGTAGTGGTGCTGGGCAAAGTTCAGGATAGCCCTTAGTCCCCGCATGACGGCATTGGCAGTGGCAGCTCCCCTTTCCGTTACTAACTGCTGAAAACGCTCCAGCACCTTGTGGCGGGTAATCTGAGTCACCGGGCGGTCTGCCCAATCGGGCACGTAGAGCTCCAGCGCCCGCTGATACTCCTTGATGGTCTTGGGGGTCAGCGTCCGTATCTGAATATAGTCCTGAAAGGCTTGCCGCAGCGTCACCCCCCTCACCCGCTCCTGCCGTTTCTTCTCCGTCGGCAGTTCACCTCGGGCCATCTCCGCCAGTATCTGCTGGGCCTGATTACGGGCGTTATCTGGCGTCCAGGCGCCATAAGTGCCAATGGTCACCCGCTTGGGCTTTCCGTTGACCCGCCGTTCCACGATAAAGATTTTGTTCTGCCCGGTCACCTTCAATCCGAAGCCGGTCAGCTCCGAATCTCGGTAAAACTGAGGCTGACCTCCTTCCAGCACCAAGGGGATGGCGTCAATGTTCCGCTTGGAGAGCTTGATTCTGTCTACCATGATCCCGACCCACTGATTGCATCCGTAGTAGACGCATAGTAGACGCTTGGAGGAAAATGGCAAGCCAGATGGTGCTACGCCGTGCAACACGTCTACACTGCAGTAGACTGTTTTCTATGATAATATGAAAGACAGTGCAAGAGTGTGCAAGCTGGTGAAACTGGACCTCCGCTAACTCTTAATCAGCGGGTCGTGGGTTCGATCCCCTCACAACCAACCAAATAAAACGGGCACTTGGGACAATGTCCTAAGTGCCCTTTCTTTGCTGTCTAAAAGAGTGTCTAAGGCTTCTAATTGCCGCCATCAAGGAAAACGCATGATCCTCAGTTTCCTGTGCTTCTGGTTCCGATTCGTCCAAATCGTCCTTGTAGGGCTCCTGATCGGTTACTGTAGGTTGGCAACGGCGACTGTCGTGGTCTGGCATCAGCCCCAGTACGCCGGTCCACCAAAAGACCGCTTTCGCGCCGCAGACCGCGATGAAGCGGTTGCCGTCCGAACTGAACTCGGTTCCCTGGCATTGCAGCAATGGGGTGAACGCCCCACTCCCTACCCTGCTGCACGGTCACAAGCTGCTCAATTTTGCGCCTCGCATCACCTATGCCGTGACCTTTCAGCCGCCGTTCAAGCAGGCGACTTATGGTCAAGTGACTCTTGACTGGAGCGCCAAATAATCGCCAATCGCCAGGCTGTCCGCAGGTAATCAAGTCGATCATGAGCAATAAAATTTTAACATAGATTTACCTTGTCCTGGCCCATCGCTCGGTATGCACCGCTGGTCTCTGTCCGCATCGCCTCCACGCGAGTATTGCCCACAAACGACGCGGAGCGGTACTATCCGATGTAACGAATGACAGATGCAGAAAGCAGTCCTTCGCCTATGTCAAATCTACGTTCGGTTAACGCCAGAGGTCTCCTCAATCTTCCCTGATGTTTTTTAGACTATACTTGGGCACAAAGAAGTTTCTATTCCTGATGCGCCGTATGTAGAGGGGAGGCGTTATGCGTTGCCTGGTTACCAGTGCTCGTCCTTACGATCAACAATTCCTCGGTGCTGCCAACAACGGGCGCCACGAACTAGTCTTCATCGAGACGACATTAAATGCCGAGACCGCCTTTATTGCCCAAGGTTATCCCGACCTCTGCCCGTTTGTCGATGATAGGCTGGATGCAAAAGCTCTGGAAACCATAGCGCATCTGGGGACAAAGCTGCTGGTGTTGCGTAGCACCGGGTTCAACCATGTGGACATCCCTGCTGCCGAGAAGTACGGCATCAGCGTCATGCGAGTGCGCGACCATTCCCCTTATGCGGTGGCTGAAGATGCCGTCGGCCTGATGTCGACCCTGGGCCGGCATTTGCATAAAGCCTATACCCGGGTGCGTGACGGCAACTTCTTCCTCGACGGTTTGCTGGGTTTTGACATGTACGGTAAGACCGTTGATGAATGCAGAACGGTTCGCCCTGATGCCCAATGGTGCTATGCTGATCGATACCAGTCGTGGTTCGCTTGTTGACGCCACGGCACTCATTAGTGAGGCGCTGACCGCCATTGCCAGGACCACGATCCAGAACCTGGATGACTACAGCGATGGAAAGGATAATCCAAATTGCGTTCGCAGCAAGGGATGAGGACGGTTCCGACATTCCATTTGACAAGGAGTATTACCATGACCAATCAAGACAGCGAAGCGGTCTCCCCTGAGCGGCGTTATTTGATGATTGCAGAGGCCGCCTATTACCATGCCGAACGTCGCGGTTTCCGGGAAAGCGATCCGATTGCGGACTGGGTGGAGGCGGAGAAAGAGATAGATGCCATGCTACGCAGTACTTCCACGCCGAACGAGGAAAAAACCGCGAAGGAAATATTTGAGGATCATCTCGAAACACAACTCAAGGAATGGGATAAACAAATTTCCGGATTGAAGAGGAAGGCCAAGAAAGTAGATGGCGATATCCGCCGCAATATTGACGCCCAGTTGGAAGTGCATCGTGCACAGCGCGTTACGGCACAGAACAAGCTAAAGGAACTGCGTCAACGTGGCGCGCATGGCTGGGAAGAAATAAAGGATGGTGCAGAGAATGTCTGGAACGAAATACACCAGACCATCAATAGGATTGCCGAGCACTTTAGATGACGTAGCCATGCCTCATGGCCGGGTATGGCAGGCGCATTCTGCCACCATGATCTCTCCAACAATCACATCTCACAAAAACGGTCATGGTACCTAGAGATTTCCATCGTGTGCTCACGGTAGGGCTTATAACAGCGCTTTTTTCTGCAGCGCAGGCGGACACTATCATACCTCCGGTTTGGTTACAGGTGGCTCGTGATCTTGCAGAAATGCACTATCTCCCCGGTCTGGTTGGCTGGACGGGTCTGCGTGGCGGCCATCCTTATATTTGGTGGTTATGGCCTCAGGGAACGCCGCCCGCTTTGGAGAAACTCACCCCGAATGCGCCTGGGTCGCCCTTATTATTTGGTGCCTTGGATTACTTTGCCAAGGTGCATGGTCTACCATGGTCTAACCAAAGCAGCGACTGGTTTGATCAGGGCAACCGCCATCGCCTTTATGCGGCCGTCCTTGCCGCCCATCGGCACAGGGAAGGCGCGCCAAAGCCGTTTGTGTGGGTTTATGTGCGCAAAGGTACGCCAGAAACTTTGTCCATTTGGCGGTACAACGCGGAAACGGATAGCGGTAAATGGGTGTTGCGAAGTCAGGCCAATACCGGGGTGCCCGGTGCGACCACCCCCAACGGTACCTGGGCAGTCTACGCGCGCTTTCTGAGTACGCGAATGAGCGGTTGTTTTCCCCATGGCGAGTGTTATAACGATTCAGGCGTGCGCTTCGTCAATTATTTCTGGGATGGCCGTGCGGTACACTATTTCCCACGTCTTGCGTACGGGTTTCGGCAAAGTAACGGTTGTGTGGAACTACCGTTAAAAACGGCACAAAGAGCCTATGGAATGATGCACATCGGTACGCCGGTGACGGTGGCACCATGATATGCTGGATGTGGCTCAGTCGGCACGGACTGAGGCGCTTGCTGGCTTTTGTGGTCTTTATTGCCACGTTGGCGCCAAGTGAAGCGGCAGCCAGTGTAAATGCCCCTGTCCTGTTGCGGATACTGACACCGCGCACGGGAGAGGTGGTCCATAGTAATCAGGATACGGAAAAATCCGGCCTCGTGTGCGGAGACACACATCTTTCACCATGGATCATGTATATCGTGGAAAACACGCTTTGCAAGCCGTTTTCGTCACGAAAAATGGTCGTATCGTGATAGTGTCTCCTGTGGTGGTGTTTTATCTCTGGCATGCCTCCCGTTTTTTCATGCCGCTTCCATGATGCACGGTGACGGGTATATGGACTGGGATAAAAAGGCTGCCGGGGACGGAGATTAATGTTGCGTTGGCGTTGGCACCAACTTGTCAATTTGCTCGAGTCGACGGGTATCATCGGCGCGATGTTGTTGTTGATGATGTGGATCGGTTGGCTCCTGGGTGGAGTGGATACGCTTTACGCGATGCTGGGTACGGGCATTCTGTTTATTATATTTGCGCCCCGGCTGATGCCACAATTGCTCATTCGTAGAATGGGGGCGCAAGTAATTACACCCGGACAATCGCCGCTGCTCTTACATATGGTGCAAAGACTGGCCGAACGCTCCG
>JAKAVW010000261.1 GCA_021827445.1 Pseudomonadota bacterium | reverse complement strand
CGCAAGGTCCGTGCCCCATTGACGGCTCGTGATCAGATCGCTTAAAACATCACCCACCAGCGCATCACGTCAAAACCGGGTGATCACGATCGCCAGAACCCGTGATCACGATCGCCAGAATACGCACAATGTCGGGGACAGTTACGGGGACGGCTATTCCATCGCGGTAAAAACGAAAGAGCTGGCCAAGGTCGACCCGGGCGTCACGATCCCAAAACCGATACCCTTTAGCGGGGTTCGCAAGCCCGCTGCTGCCGCGGGATTCTCGTCATCGCCCAAAAACAAAACTTCCGGGGCAGCCTAGGCCACCCCGGAAAGAAACAACCAATAGATCGATATCCTCCTGTGCTCATGACGGGCGCCAACCCGTGCTGTTGATCCTCGAATCCATCCCCCGCCAAGGGTCTCGATCCGTCTCCGATATCCGCCGCCAAGCGGATTTTGACGTCCTTGCATTACCTGTCGTCTTTCGTCGGGAAGGGCCTCGCCCTCCTTTCGGCTCTGGTTTCGGTCAAATCCCCAGAGCCTTATCCCTGCCGTGCAGGGCCAACTACTCAACAACGCTCCCCCAGTTCCAAGCGCTTTTATCGGCGCGCCGGTATCCCCTCAGGTGCCACCCCAAGGCCGTGAACTGGTTCCCACGTTAGACCGTGACTACTGCGATCACACACGCCATCTCCTCACCTGTCGCGCTAGCCGTATGGCTCTCGCATCCGATTTCTGCCCGGGAGAGATTCCAAAGTCCCTGGGCCTACTCACGCGACGGCTTCCAGATTTGACCACCAGGACACTGCAGGTCCTGGCAATGGCTTGCCCGATCTCCACTTCGCACCCGCCGTGTCCCTTGGGACATGGGTGCTTTCGCCGGTTGAGCTATTCGCCGACCTCCAGAGCTTGCGCCCCAGAGTGCCGCGATTCCAAGATTTCTCCCGAATCGCTTATCCCCTCACGGGTGATACGGACGCCCTCGGTTGTGGCACTGGTTCGACCCTTTCGAGCCGCCCCATGGCAGGACTGGTTACCTGCTTTCATCATCGGTCAGGGTGATTCCGGTCGCCCGGAGACCCGTTTCCGTGTCGCCCAATCTCGGCTCTGGAAAGCCCCGGATTGGGTCGAATCCGGGGTGGTGAGCCCCGGAAGCGCCCGTTGCAACCGGACGAGCCTCATTACGGGCATCCGGCTACGGGCAATGCGGCTCGTGACCGTTGGCAGCGGGCACGAGAAGGACGTTTATCGGAGGTCGGGATGCGTTGGCGCACATCCCTGCCTTCCGAAAAACCTGGCGGCAGTGTGAGGATGTGGCGGCATCCGGGTCTCGATACGTTTTCCTGGGGACCTGCAGAGTATAGGCACCGGATGCGCAGATTCGGTTTCTTTCCGAAAAACCGGGCGTGCTCTGCTTGGAATCTCTTGTAGTGTGCTGCGCACTTTTCCTTGCTCTCCGAAAGCACATAGCGCTTTCGGGGCCTGCCTGCGGCCTGCTTTCGTGTCGTTGGATTCGCTCCGCGAAATCGGCCTGCGCTTCGTGCGAGAGCGGTGCCTATATTGCTCATCCCCCATCCGACAGGAAACTCCACCGTGCTCGATCTTCCCCTTCCGATTCCTCCCGGTACTTCCCCCATCCGCATCCTGCGCAGCAAGGCTGCAACCATGCGCCTGCTACTGGAGACGGTCCAGCGCGGCTCTAGATATTGGACCGGAGGTGTCTTGCCGACGCACAAGGCGCTGCAGCTCTCGGACAAATTTGCCGAGCGTTATGCCATCAGCGCCAGCGCCGCTACGCGCTCCCGCAACAAGGCACGAGGTATCAGCAATGCCACGCTGATTTTCTACCCGGAAAACGAAGCGGCCCTGACCCCGCTGCGCTGGTGGCTGCTGGTCACTCCGGGCAACGGCCGCGTTTGGGAAGAGGAACAGCTTCGGGATACCGGAACTCGCCGAGAACGTCTCACCTGGGGCGAGCAGTATATGCTGGTGCATCTGCAGCACGACCGCAAACAAGGTGGTGGCCGCCATTGGACCTGGTGCGTATCAGACGCCCACTACGAGGAGCTGGAAGCCGCGATGCGCCAGTATGCCAGCGCCCATGGCAACAGCGACGGATCGGAACGCACGGACGATCTGGAACGGCTCGTCGCTGCCATTCGCCGCATGCCCGGATTCCACGGGATCCGGCGGCAACAATGGGTGCTCTACACGCTGGGCAAAAGCTGCTGGAATCGTACCCACAAAATCCCCTGGCCGGGGTGGCCCCAGGAGATTCCGTATATGGACAAGCGGCAGCCCGTCTACCACCGCCCGGAGCCCTTGCGCCTTGATGTGCTGGTGCAACTCCAGGCGCGGCGCAGCGGGATGCTGACATAGAGCCTATCCTGAAATGTCCACAGCTTCCGCTGGATCATTGTACTGCGCTATACCGGTAAAACGAGCGATCAAGGCATGAGGTCTCTATCGCCGGTGACCGAGACTAATCATGAGTGACTTCTGCCACGATCCATGGCTTGGAAAGTGGAAGGGTTGGCCGATGGGCTCTGCACCGTGCGCCTCAGAGGGTTGCCGGCTAGGGGCCTAGAGGGTATCCTCCAATTTAAAGCGTGACAGCTTGAGACTGCAAGCGGACGTTTGGTTGGACTGTCATCGTCCGCAGGAGATCGGAGTGCTCAGAGGCGGTCAGCACAGAGTTTCAAGGCTGGCAGTCAATCTTGTGATTTGGCAAAGCTAGATGGGCGCAGTGGAAACCGAAGTACTGTGAGCATAGGAGATGCCAACAGGCCGGCATTCGGATGTGAAGCTTATTTTGATGCCAAATATGGTATCAGATTAGACATAATCCAGGCCACTCGTGATCTGCAATAGTCCTGCGCAGAGAGGTGCGGACTAGCGAGTCGGTTTATGGAATAGGGGTATAGAAAATAAGGCACGCCTGGTATGAACATAAATCGCACCAATGGTCTCGAGAAAATTATTTTGTCTCAATCCCCGGGAAGTCTAAATTAAAGTAGATAGCAGGTGAAGATATGCAAACCCTTCTAAAAGCCTCAGCAATGACCGCAGGCGAGTTCATCTCCAGCCTCACCTTCAAAATACCACCTTACCAGCGGGAATATTCCTGGACAGACGATGAGATATTAGATTTCTGGAATGATTTATCTAGGTCTCTTCATAGCGACTCATATTTTTTAGGTCTGATAATCCTTACAGATGAAGGGCAAGGCAGAAAATATGTAGTGGATGGTCAACAAAGAATAATTACGCTGACCATTCTTGTGGCCGCACTTTATCATGAGTCACTGCAAAATGGTCGTAAAGCGCTGGCAGAAAGGCTGCAGGCAGATTTTCTTCAATCCATTAACTACGAGACCGATGAGACATTCCCCAGGGTAGAGCTTTCTGAAAAATTTGACAATGAGACTCTCCAAAAAATATTAGTCAGTGGCGAAGTAACAAAGACTGAATATGACGATAGTGGCCACTTGATCTCTGCTCCAATCCGGAAAAGTTTCACAATACTAAGAGAAAATCTGCGAAAAGATTTGGCTCATGATCCATTCAGGCGTCTTGGATTGTGGGCTGACTTCTTAACTAATCACCTTTGTTTTGCTATATTTATACACCCAGATTCTGCTGCGGCGTACAGCGTTTTTGAAATTATAAATACCCGAGGCAAAGAGTTGACGACGGCAGACTTGCTCAAGAACTATATAATCAGTCAATCATCTCCGGATAGAAAAGATGACGTTTACAAAAAATGGCAAGAGATCGCACACCAATTCCCTCAGGACGGGTACAGTTCATTTGTTCAATATATTCGTCACGCGGTAACAGTAAGAAGAGGCCATATTCTTCCCAGAGATTTATTTAATTTTCTCGCCCAGAGGATGAATATTAAGGCCAGAGATCCGATTAGTAGCGACGAACTGATGCGTATCCTTGAAGGATATCTATCTTTATATATGCAGATGATAGATCCATCGCTTGATGGGCCATCAGATCCTGAATCTCTAAAAATATTTTCGGCGCTCAACATGATCGGTGTTATTGCTGTTCGTCCTTTGCTCATGGCTATTTACGGATGTGCTGACGCTGTTGATGGCATGTATTATGTTTTGAAATTCGTTGTACGACGCATTGTAGTAGGCAACCTCGGGACAGGGAATATTGAGAGGCGACTGGGAGATGCCGCAAGGAAAGTGTACGAGAGTAGGGATTGGCACTCGATAGAGAAGGATCTGTCTGATTTAAATCCAACACGCCAAGAGTTCATTGAGCGAGTACGTAATAGATCATTCAGCAAAGGTACTGCAGCTTTTCTACGAAGATCAGTAGTGTCAGGAAGTATGACGCCAGAAGCGAAAGGAACATTACATTTCATCATACCTCGGCAGACGAATAGCTGGGAAGGTATGAGTGAGGATGATGTGGCCCGCTGGAAAGGGAGACTTGCTAACACTTTTCTTTCGACGTTAGATCGTCGACCGAGTGACGCGAGCACATGGGAAGGCTTTAAAAAGAGCATTCTCCCTCATGGGATAGACAAAGAGAGGAGAGACTATCTTGCCAAATTTGATTCGTGGGACGTTGCCGCATTGGAGGCAACGGCTGATGCACTGGCTGAAGAGGCTGGCGATGTCTGGTATTGAAGCACCTGGCACTTCTGAAGATTTTTTAATAAGGCTAGAAAATGTTCTGGACCGGCGGCAACCGATAGATTCTCTTAAAGCGTTATCTTTTGCAATTAACGCTAAAACCGTATCAAGGAGTTCTGCAGAAAAAAATATCAAGAAGATTGCGATAGGTTTTGATTCAAGCGTTTTTCTCAGACTGGCAAGCCATCAACGTAGTGCAGATATTATTGATTATCT
>JAKAVW010000260.1 GCA_021827445.1 Pseudomonadota bacterium | reverse complement strand
TGGATGCCAGATCGGCGCCCAGGTGGAAATAACCGATGGGGAGAGGCTCCTGCCGCGCATTGGGGTGTTGCTGTAACCATTCTTTTACTTCGTCTGCGACGGAGTGGGAGTCGCAGATAATGGCGTCGGCCACCGTCATCACGCCGGCGAGCCAGTCGGGGAAGGCGAGGTTGTAGGCTCTAGGGAAAAGCCATGGATCACTCAGGCCAGTGATATCGTAGATAGTAAACACGACCCGTAATCCGCGCTGTTGCAGGGCCGACAATGCCGTAAAGGGATAGTCTAGGTACAGGTCAGGGCAAAAAAACACATCTCCTGCCTGAATGAGCACCAGAGATTCTTCAGGATCGGTGGGTTCCTTGCCCATTAGGATGTTGCGAAATTTTCGTGCATACCAAAGTTGGCCTGTCCCATCGGCATAAACTGGTTCTACAACATAGCGTGTAGGTGGATGGCGCAGGAGTTCTTGCAGGATGCCGCGCACGACTCGGTGCACGCCGGTATGTACATCACGCAATATCAGGCCCGATATGTCTACCAATAGTTGATGTTCTTCGGGAATAAAACTTGGTTGCGTCCGATGGCTTTCTGCCAAGAGTGGCGTGTGGCGGGTGCGAAGGGTATGTTTTTTAAATAAATAAACCCATACTCGTACCTCTTCTTCCAGTGCTGGAAATAGGCGCAGCATGTTGCGAGCGATGGCAATGACATTCGGGTTCACCAATAAAGCGCGCATCCATGATTTTATGACAGTTTTCATTGATCTTTTAGGCGAGGGCGAATGGTTAGAGGTTTTCATGGCAACCTTTAGCGTTGGTTTGTAGCGTGGTCGGCATGGGAAAAGCCGTTCGATAAATCAGAGTCTTAAGCCAATTGGGGGTTATTTTCCGTGTTGCGATCTCCCACCTATGATCCACCTTCATGGAACCCCTCCCCAGCCGCGCTGGTAATGGCATTGCAGTTTTTGCGCCGGAGCAAATTATTTAGATATTTTGTGCGATATGTTTTCTGTGGGTTTCTGGCTATTAATTTTTATTAAATAATTATCTATTCTGGATTGTTTGTGGGCGGTTGCAATATTATACCGGTTGCGAATAAGGCTATGGATAATTAGCACGGTTTTTTCATAGATGTATATTATTATTTGTTAACTAATGGTATTACTGCTGCCAGGAAGCGGGTATTTGTAGCTTTCTCCGAGTCTTGAGAAAATCCCATCATATGCAGCATTGTACATGGTGGTGATCGCATGGAATTTTCCTTGCAAGATGCTTACTGAGCCTAAAACAATAAAAAATATTAGTCCGTTAAATAAAAATAAAATTTTATTTTTGCATACCTGATGGAATGCAAACCAAATCTGGTTCCTCATGAAATAGTAAAATCGATATGACGGAACAGACAGCCATGCCGTCATGCCAAATTTTCCATGAGATCTCTCTTCCCAATCATCTATGTCGTTGATGGTAGCTCTGCATATAAGCTGGATGGGATAGCCATGATGAACCATCCGCCAAGTATATTCTGAATCGTCAACATATAGGCACAATTCTGCCTTCGGCAGACCAATGGTGTTGACTAATGATTTGTGGAAAAACAGCCCCCCATAGGGCGCGGTCCATACGTTTATATCTGTGCACTTTGCGCTGACTTGTTTGGGATCGCTTGAAAATAATAATTTTATTATTTTCCTGGGAATGTCAAGAATATGAATTCCTAAAAAATAATTTGATTTTTTTTCAAAAAAATGTTGGGTTGCAGATGCATTAAGGTTGGCAATCATCCTGGGTCTAGCAGCCAAGGCAATAAAGTATTCAGAGTCAGATTGGTTGGTGGCGTGTAATAATTCTTTCAGACAATCAGTATTAGGCAGATTGTCATCATCCAGGAGCCAGATGACCTCGCCGTCGGTCTCTATCGCTCGCGCAATACCTGCAGAGAACCCCCCTGCGGATCCCACATTGCCGTCCATATTTAGGACGATCACTTTAGATTCCATCGTGCTGGCCAAAGCATCCACATTCCAGGATGCACCGTTGTTAACGACGATGATCTTGCCCACTTCTTGTGCGAGCGCTGCCCGCAGTACCTGTTCTAGCAAGTGTCGGCGGTCACCATAGGTAACCGTAACCACCGTCACTTGGCCAGGGCTGATTGCGTTATCAGTATCCATCGCAATTATCCTATATTGGCATTCGGTCGGATGGCCATCATCACGATGGTTTCACTTCGAGATGGGTTAGCCACAGCTCTGAGGTCTGCAACTACTGCTTCGAGCCGCAGGGCCAAAGGCAGGGTGCTCGCTCTCCCATCGAAGGGATCCTCGCCACGGGAAATACGCAGACTGTTTTGGTAATACCCTGAAGCCTGCATGGGGCATGGTTTGTATTCTATATTTGCGAATCCCGCGTTGATCATTGCCTTTTCCATGCCGTGACCGGTAAAAAGCACGAGGTGGCGTGGTGGTTCCAGTCCCCGCCAGTTGGAGCCGAAACGTGCGTGGCCGAAACTTTCCAAGTTTGGCGTGGCGAGCCATATCCTCCCCCCCGGCTTGAGCACTCGGAACGCTTCCCGGAGCGCCGCTAGAGGATCGTGGACATGTTCAATCACATGGCTGAGGGTCACGATATCAAAGTGTCCGGAAGGTAGGCCGGTATCTGGAAAGGCGCCTTGGATGACGGTGGCCCCCGTTTTTTGGGCGGTTTCCACCGCCTTGGGGTCGAGATCGACGCCCCATGCCTGCCAACCCAGTTGCAAGGCTGTGCGCAGAAACTGACCGTTACCACAGCCGATGTCCACCAACACACCCGGCTTTCCGGTGGTGGGGAGATGGCGAACCCCTTCGTCCACCCACCTCTTTTGGGGCAAGAATGGGGCTATCCAGCGCCCCATTCCCCACGTTGGTCGAAGGTGCGTTTGATAACGGGCGTTCAGATAGCCGTTCCGCAGCCTGCGTTTGAATAATCCGAGTCGGCCTTTTGGAACGTCATTTACCTCTTCATGCGTATAGTAAGCACTATACGCTATGGCAATGGTGGCCGGCGTCGGTCTGGGATCTAGGTAAGTGCACCCACACGTCGGGCAGCTATAGAGTGACCACTGCCCCGGCGCGCAGAAAAACACCTTATCTGTCAAGCCTTCATATAACAGTGTTCGGTCCACTTCTCCGCAGATCGGACAGCTTTCCACTCGCTCCAAACCTTCTTTGGGCCAGGGCTGAAGTTGAATATTTTTATGATCCATGAGTTTCCTGGGATGCCGATGATTCGACAGGGGGTCGCCGCAACAATAGGCGCTGCAAAAGGACTATGCGCAGGTTTTGAGGAATGATGGCAATGGACCATCCGATGCTCGCGCCCGCCAGCACTACGCCAATTCCCATATATAGGACAGAATCATAAGGCAGTTCAAAAGCGACGAGGAAGGCTCCCATGATGGGCAGGATACCCACCATGGCCTGGCTCAAGGCGGAAAAGGTCTGTGCAGCCCAAAAAAGAAGCAGGGCATCTACAAGGACACGCAGATCCCACGCCCAGGCAGCACCCGGCACGCCAAGCAGGTCGATAAGTAGCCATAGAATAGCAACGTAAGGCAAAAGCTCCAAGACATGAAACTTGGCTGGTAGATCAGGGCGTCCCCTGCCCTGGAGGTAGGTAAAGGGAATAAAGGCCAGTGTATTGATCCAGATGCCGAGGAGCAGGATTTGTCCGACCGGGATTGTCTTTTCTGCCAGTGCTACACCTACCCAAAAGATCAGGAAGGGTTTGATGAGCAGCAGTCCAATCACCACTATCGGTGTCATGATGGCGGCTATTGATAACACACTCCGCGCCGCTAGGGCCTTTGCCTCGTCAGAATCCACCATGGCAAATCGTGGGAATAAAGCGGTCTGCAGGCTGCTAGGCAGGATGGAGAGATACATAACGAGGTTATAGGGTACGGTGTATGCGGTGACCGCTACCATACCCATTCTGGCACCAATGACGAAGCGGTCGAAAACAGTTAACAAGGGCCCGACCAATCCCGTGACGGTAATCCAGCCGCCGTAATGGAGCAACGACTTCACTTCGTTGACGGCAAGGTGAGGACGGGGCGACAGAGGCGTATGGCGATAGCTGAGGGCGAAAAGCAACAGAGCGCTAAAAAACCGCCCCACAATGGCGGCGGATATTAGGTAGGGTAATGTTATCCAGCCTGCATAGGCCACGCTTAATGGAAGCAACTGATAAAGTATCGTGCCCAAAACTTGTGCCCCGTTAAGGGCGAGGAACGCTTGTCGTCCTTCTAGGGCGCCCGCGAGCAACGAGATGATAATGGCAAGGGGCAGCGCGAGTGCCATCCACGGCATGGCATTTTCTGCTTCGTCACGTAAAGAACCGTTGATGTCGAAAACATGGGCAAACAGCCAATCTCCTACCAGATAGAGAATGACGCCCCCAATGATTCCGGTGATGGCACTGATTGCTAACCCTGTCCAAAAAACACTTTGGCGCTTTTCGGCCGAAGCATCATGGAGAGCGGCGATACGATTGGCGACCGCGCGCCCGAACCCCATGTCGAATACGCCGAAGTAGCCCAAAAGCAGCCAAACTATAGCTAGTACACCGTAACGCGCCTCACCAATGAGGTGGAGATAGAGGGGCACAGTGATTAATAGCAGGATTGCTGGTATGGCCGCCCCTGCCAAGTTGAGCAGTGCAGAGTAAGCGATACGAGGACCGCGATGAAGGCTCTTCGATGCCTCGCTGTCGGGTATCGGCGCAGCGCGATCGGTCACATCGATGCCTTGGGCGGTGGGAGGCCGGTGGTGTGGGCATGCGCCAGGACGACTGGCTCCGGAGTGTGGTTCATAGGGCCATGCTT
>JAKAVW010000259.1 GCA_021827445.1 Pseudomonadota bacterium | reverse complement strand
CTTGAATTGCTCGCATGGTCATCCTCGGTGTGGGCATCCCTGATCTCCTGTAAAAAGAGCCAAGGATGCCGTTTAAGCCAATGAATGACCAAAATGTTTTCTTTTCGCCAAGGGGAAACCGGGACACCGTTCCGGCATCGTGGGCAGTGATTCCGGCATCGTGGGCACCGATTCCGGAAAACCCACAAAAGTGCCCACGATCAATCGTAATGGCTGCCCACGATCAATCGGAATCACTGTCCACGATCAAACGGAATGGGTGCCCACGATGCCCCGGAATACGCACAATTGGTGCTTTGGGATCCCAAAGGCAAACGTGAGGAGCCTCGCAGACACCCCCTCCCCGTCTTAGGCGAAACTGCGCAACTACTCAATGTGATGGCGCAACGAGCCAAACAATCGGGTACTGAATTTTTGTTCACCCGTGCCGGCGCAAAGCCCCCCGGTGCGGCAGATGCCAGCCAATACATCAATAAACTGAGTAAACAGATGTTTGCGGCAGGAAAAGTTGCAGAACTATTCAAGGCCGGTGCAATCAGATCCACAATAGAAACCATCCTGGGCGAGCGACTAAAGATCAGCAAAGACGCGCGCGCACAACTGCTGAGCCACGGTTTATCCGGAGTTCAGGATCGCCACTACGATGCGGGTGAACACATGGATACAAAAGCCGAAGCCCTTGCAAAATGGGAACACTGGCTGGCCCAGGATGTCCGCAAGGAAGCAACGTAGTCGTAACCAGCGGACAGGTTGTGAGCGTTTTCATCTATGTGTTCCCGATCACCGGTTAGTGCCAAGCATCAACCTTCCATCATGAAGCGCAATCGCTGGGTCAAAGTGAATCAAGCAGATTTGTGGATCACGGTACCAGCGAAAGTGCGCGGATGCTGAATTTTTACGTTTTCTTCTTCTGGATATCGTCCGTACACGGTAAATTTGTTCTAACCGTAACTCTTTGTTCCTGATTCCCGGAATGCCATGCCACTCGTTGTTAACAATCTGTTTCTGCTTATTATTACCTTTGGTTACTCTGCGGACAGTATCCAACCATTTGTTTTTATTTGAATATGTGTTCAGGACAAATCTACCGTGATCGTTCGTATGACGCATCTTGTCATTACCACGGCATCCCTGCATGCTAACGACAGGCACACCATGATTACTGTCCTGTGGAGAACCCCTTTGGCCCGGCATTCCCCTCCCCTACCCCTCGATATCCTTCGGGCGTTTTTTACACTATCGCATCTGAGCCTTTCCGAAATGGCCAGGCGCTTCGGTTTGAGTCGCTCCAATCTGATGGGTTTGTTAAGCGGTTTAAGCACCGTAGGACCAGATAAAGTCGATCAACTGCTGGCATGGTCAGGCTTGGAACGGCGGTCGGATGCTGGGCTGAGCTTGCTTCCGGGCCTGCATCTCTGGCAAATCTCCTCGGCCCGCGAAATGGAGGCTCTTTGTGGACTGACCACCCCGCTGCTGCCCGATCCAAGCACCCTGACCGATTTTGAGCTAATTCTGGATCTCCCCCTTATCGATGAAAGCCGGGTGCATCTGCTGATCCATTTGCCGGAAGACGGACACATCCTGCTCTCCAGTCGTCCGGACTTTTTCCGATTACTGCAGGATCGCTGGCCGGTCCTGAATTGCCCGCAACATCTGCAGTGTTTCCGGCCTCCCCATACCTTGCCGGGACTGGTGGCTGACAGCGGACGGGGTACCCCACTATTCCTCCCCAGCGCCGCCGTGCCTTCGGTGTTTTCTCCCATCGGACTGGTCAGCAGCTCAGTAGCCACCCATGTCGCGGATTGGGCGACCCGGGCCCGTCAGCTGCTGCATCTGGATTTGGAGCACTGCCTCAGCGTCGATGATCAGGTCATTCCCTCGAACAGCGCATCGTGTACGTCCTTTCTGGACATGGACGCCGCATTGAAAAAACCCGTTTCGAGATCCGATGCGGGTAACAAACCTACCTCTGTCGATACCACCTGCACCCAGACTCGACAACTTCTGACCCGCCGTCTGGATGTGGGTGGCGGGGCCCATCGTGAAACCTGCGACATTCCCCTTTTTCTGCTGGAGGGGCAACATGACTATCCCTCGGGGATGATCCGCATGGACCGTGCATTTCTGGGTCCGGAGCGTTTAGCCTTGGGGAAAGCGCAGCGTTTGCGCTTTTATCAGGAAAATCCGGAAAACGCCGAGGGAGCACGCTGGCTGGTCGTCATGGCGGCAGGGTCTCCACTCTGCGGGCACGCCGGATCATCCAGAGACGGAATGTCACCGCGTGGGTCCCGTTATCTGGTACGGCGAGACGGACACCTGCATATTACCGATGCACCCGACGGTGGGGACACCTGGATAGGTACGGTCGTGGGGCGATTTGAGGCGTTTCCACTGGTGATCTGACGGGTTGATCTCTATTAAGAGGATTTTTCGTGCGCCTTCCTCTTTTTTATGTGAAGGACAGGACTATCATTACATCTGTTGTTTTTTCTTTTTGGTTCGACTATCCTGAATCTATCTGCTCGACTGCAGACGGATCCAATCCCCTGACAGATGAGACCGTGATGGACCAAAAAGACCGTAATGCCCCTTCCAACAAAAAAACTGCATCTCCAGAACATGCCGATACGCCAGACCCTTTGGCGAATTTCGATCTGTCTGAGTTCGAGGACTATTCTGCCGTACCACGGCTGGATATCGGGGAGAGTACTGAGCAGGATGAGGCTTTGCTCCAATCGCTTTTCCCCACCCGAGTGGTGTTCCATCAGGTGCCGACTACCGGGCGCAACGATGCGGTCGTGCAGGCGTTTGTGCGTCTGGAAAAAACGGCGCTGCACTTGCGGCATGTACCAGAGGTCCGTGTTTTCGTTCAATTGCGTGCGGAATTCCCTTGGCTGGAGGAAACCATCTCTGTCCTGGATCATGCCTGCATGCTGGCACGCCGGGGTAATGGAATTTTACGGCTAGCACCTTTATTATTGGTGGGCCCTACGGGCATCGGCAAGACATCGCTCCTTCGACGCTTTTGCGAGTTGGCGGAGGTGCCTTATCTGGTGATTTCCGCAGGCGGTGCTTCAGATTCGATGCTATTGAAAGGGGCCAACCGGGCGTGGAGCACCGCGCAGCCAGGCGCTGTGATACGCTTGATTCAGCAGACCGAGGTGGCGAACCCGGTCATCATCATTGACGAGGTGGACAAATGCGGGTCCGGCAACCAGAACGGAAACCTGATCGACACGCTCCTGCAGCTGATCGAGCCTTCCAGTGCGGCGATGTGGCATGACGAGTTCCTGCTTGGGCGGACGGATTTGTCGGGGGTGAATTATTTGATGACAGCGAATCAGTCGGATCAACTCTCCGGTCCCTTGCTCAGCCGGGTGCGCACGGTACGTCAGGGCTTTATGTGCAGCAAGGATCTGTTGCGGGCATTACCCCAGGTCGTGGCGCAGGTGGCGCAATCCTATGGATGGACTGCCGAACAGATTCCCGTCATGGATCCGCACACGGCGCAACGCATCGTCAGTGCAAGCACCGACCTGCGAAAACTGTATCGGGCCGCCGAGGTGTGGCTACGCATTATTGCAGAGCATGAGGTCGGGCAGGACGCAGGAAGAGTACTGCATTGAATCGCGCTGGAGCAACATCGCGGATCGTAAGCGTTTCAATGCTGCCCAACCGCCGTTGGGCTTGAACGTCGGCAGCAGACTGATTGCGGTCATTCGGTTGCTCGGGTGTTTATTCAACAGATGCAGAACCGACCATGTCGTGAATGGCGTGGCCTGCTGGATTGCACTATGATTCTGACATGAAAGCAGGCAGGTAAGAGAGATCACCATGGCAACAGTACAACAGACAGGAGAATCAGCCAATACGGGGATGGGTAGTCTTAACTTTTTGTCTGATATTGACGCGTTAAGCTGCAGTTTCAGCCGTTTTCTAATCAATTGATTATGGATCATAGTCAGGCTACGCTCCGCAAGACAAAAGAGCACCAAAGGTCGTGTGGCAACAGCGCCTGTTGCACTTCAGACTTGAAACCGCCATCTGCCGAAACCAACGAGGCTGCGGGTATGGCCAGATTGCTTGCGCAGAAAAATCGCAAACACTCAGAACCTGTCATAGCGATGATCGTTGGCATACTTGCCCTTGCCGTGCTCAACATAGCGATTTTTGGCGGCGATAGCCTAAATTTTTTCATCTATGGCACCATTGGAATTGGGCTCACCTTTGAGTACGGTTGGATTGGCGTGTTACTCCGTGCTGCGGTCGCAGGTGGTGATCATGATTACGAGGATGCACACGAGTGAAGTGGCCCCTTCGTCTGGACAATGGGGACTTCCTCCCCGCCCTCAGCTTACGGCTGCCGCTCTGTAAGAGCGGGAAGGGCGGGGCTTCCACACCGCAAAGCATTGGCTTTTTCGCCCATTGAGGACTCAAAAGCAAAGCGCTGCTTTATCCCCCTTGAAAAGGCGAGGCCGGATGACGTAACCCTGCCATAATCCTCGACTATTGCGATACTTCTAAACCGCAACCCTGAAGGGACTAAATGTCGCCTACCACGGATGACTCCGCACCCCTGATCCCGCCGCGATCCATCGCTATGGAGTATCGCAAGCTCTGGTTGATCGGCGTGGCGTTTTCCTTGCTGACTGGATTCTCCATGGTGCTGGCCATTTGGCAGTCCCATCATCTATACAAAATCGTTTCAGAGAGCACCCAGTTGCGCGCGAGAATGGCGGCACAGAGCGCGGCACTGCAAGTATCCGCCGACCTGGATAGGCCATTTAACGATCTCTACTATATCGGCAACGCCCTGCTGCCTGCGGGGGCGCAACTGTCCAGTGCGACCCTGGAGCAGATACAAATCATCCGGGTGTTAAATCCAGGCGTCATCGCCATCC
>JAKAVW010000004.1 GCA_021827445.1 Pseudomonadota bacterium | reverse complement strand
CTCACCCGCCTGAGCCAGTACAATAGCTGAGCGCAATGCCACGCCCGACTCATAGCCGAAAAGACGTGCGAGTCCCCAGACCAGCATACCCTTGAGCAGCAGAATCATGGCCAGCACGATTATGACCCAGCCCAGATTCGCCCACCACGCTGGCAAATCCACGAGCATGCCAATGGTAACGAAAAAAAGACCCAGTAAAATATCGCGAAAAGGTGCGATATCCGCTTCCACCTGATAGCGGTAAGCCGTCTCGGAAATCAGCATCCCCGCTACAAAAGCACCCAGTGCCAGCGATAATCCCGCCTGCTCGGTAATCCACGCGAGCCCGAGGGTCACCAGTAACACATTGAGCATGAACAGCTCTGTCGACTTTCGATTGGCCACGAGCTGAAACCAGGGTCGTATTACCGGCCGCCCGACCACCAGCAGGACCAATAGCACCAGCACCGCCTTCAGTCCGGCCATGGCCAGGTCATCAGCCAGATCATTGGCCGAACCCGCAAGCGCAGGGATCAGAATCAGTAACGGGACTACGGCGAGATCCTGGAACAGCAGCACACTTACGGCGATACGCCCATGCCGGGTCTGTATTTCCATTTTTTCGGCCAGTGCCCGTACCACCATGGCAGTGGATGACATGGCCAGAATTCCACCGAGGATTACCCCCGTCTTCCAGGAAAGCGGGATGAGCAGCGCGATGCCGACAAAGACCAGACTGGTCAGAACGACCTGAGCCAGCCCCATGCCAAATACTAGGCGGCGCATACTCAGGAACTGCGCGAGACTGAATTCTAGGCCGATGGTAAACATCAGAAAAACTACCCCGAAGGCGGCAAGCTGCCGGGTGCTGGCAAGATCGGGCACTACGGCCAGGGCATGCGGACCCAGAATGACGCCTGTCAAAAGATATGCAAAGACTGCCGGCAGACGCAGGTGTCGCAGAAAACCAACCAGCAGCACTCCGGTAGCCAAGAGCAGGATGATCGTCAACAGGCCGTGATCTTGCATGTTCCTCCTCGGACATGGCAGTGTCCCTCAATAGGCATTATCTGATTTTTTCAGCAGGAATAGGGCAGGTGTGAGCCTGGGGAAAAGAGCAAAGTGATGGCACCTTATAGGAAGGCGCCTGCTTTCTGTTATCATAGCCGCAAAAGGAGGAGTACGCATGTATATCGTCACTGGCGGGGCCGGTTTTATTGGCGCCAATCTCGTGCAGGCCCTCAATCAACGGGGCATTACAGATATTCTCGTCGTCGACCATCTGAGCCGCGCCGAGAAGTTTCTCAATCTCACCGATCTAGAAATTGCCGATTACATGGAGGCAGAGGCTTTTCTTCGGCTGATAGAGAACAAACATCTGAAGGGTGTCGACGCCGTTCTCCATGAAGGCGCATGCTCCGATACGATGGCGACAGATGGCCGTTATGTCATGGAAAACAACTTCACCTTCAGCAAAGTGCTGCTGCATTGGTGCCAACATCATGATGTTCCCTTCCTTTATGCCTCCAGCGCCTCGGTCTACGGCATGACTGGTGTCTTTGTCGAGGAGCGCTACGCCGAATCACCCCTCAATGTCTACGGATTCAGCAAATTTCAGTTCGACCAGTATCTCCGGCAGATCTGGATGGATTTGCGGGCGCCGGTACATGGCTTTCGCTATTTTAACGTCTACGGTCCACGCGAGTTTCACAAAAACCGCATGGCCTCAGTAGCGCTGCATTTTTACAACCAATATCGGCTGGACAACCATGTTCGCCTGTTTGCTGGGTCTGGCAGCTATGCCGATGGTGAACAACGGCGTGATTTCATTTATATAGACGATGTGATTTCCGTCAATATGCATTTCCTGGATCACCCGCACAGCGGAATTTACAATGTAGGCACAGGACAGGCGCAGAGTTTCAACGAGATGGCAGTCGCCGTCATCAATAGCCTGGAGCACCGCGCAAACCGCCCGACACTAACCCTGCCCGCACTGCAGAAAACGCAGGCCATCCGTTATGTCAATATGCCCGAAGCCCTGAATGGTAAGTACCAGAGCTTCACCCAGGCGGACATCGGTAAACTGCGCGGCGCGGGATATGATAGAACCTTTCTGACCGTGGGGCAGGGAGTGGATCGCTATGTGCAATGGCTCACGGAACGGACGACCTGATGGAAGGCAGAATACTTGTTACCGGTGCTGCGGGTTTTGTCGGTTTTCATCTGGCGCGTCGTCTGTTGGCCGACGGATGGGTTGTCAGCGCGATAGACAACCTCAATGATTACTACGATCCCGGCTTGAAACGCGACCGCCTGGCGCAACTGGAGGGGCACCCAGCCTTCCAGTTCCAACCTCTGGATCTAGCCGATCGTGAGGGTATGCAGACGCTTTTTGCAGGCCCCCACTTTGATGTCGTCGTCAACCTCGCGGCTCAGGCAGGGGTGCGGCACTCCCTGAAAGCACCGCACAGCTACGTGGACAGTAATGTCGTTGGTTTTCTGAATGTGCTGGAGGGCTGCCGGGCGCAAGGTGTCGATCATCTGCTTTTCGCTTCTTCCAGTTCGGTATACGGTGCCAACAATCGTTTGCCTTACAGCGTCCACGATCCGGTAGATCATCCGGTCAGCCTTTATGCGGCCACCAAGCGGGCAGGCGAGCTTATGGCGCACAGCTACGCTCATCTTTATGGCATTCCCAGTACTGGATTGCGGTTTTTTACAGTATATGGCCCTTGGGGGCGTCCCGATATGGCGTATTTCAGCTTTACGCAGAAAATCCTGGCCGGGCAGCCCATCCCCGTATTCAACCACGGCCAGATGCAGCGCGATTACACTTATATTGATGACATCATCGAAGGGGTGGCGCGGCTCATTCCACATGCGCCAGAAGCACAGGATATCTGGCCGGAAGACCCTGCAAGCAGTGCCGCCCCCTTCTGTATTCAGAATATCGGCAACCACACACCCGTTGCACTCATGGACTTTATCCACATTCTGGAGGAGTGCCTCGGCAAGTCTGCGCAAATTGAATGGCTTCCCATGCAGGATGGTGACGTGGTGGCTACCTATGCAGACGTTACCGCATTACAGCAGAGCGTGGGCTTTGCCCCGGATACCCCTTTACGGGCGGGTCTCCAGCGTTTTGTGACCTGGTATCGCCAGTACTATGGCTGACAGCCCGACATTTTTAGAAAACCGGGGTAGCTCCATGAATACACGCGCGCATCAACCACTGCACCTGCTTAGCCGGACGGAGTTTCTGTGGCGACAATTACGCTATGCCGGTGCTGCCCTGGGTTTTATGCTGCTTTCCCTGGGAATGGGCATGCTGGGCTATCACCTGTTGGCGCATATCGACTGGATCGATAGCCTGCTCAATGCGAGCATGATTCTGAGCGGTATGGGGCCCGTTGCCAGTTTGCATGGTAGCTGCGCGAAACTTTTCGCCAGCGCCTATGCCTTGTACTCAGGGGTGGTCTACCTGGCGGTATCTGCAGTACTTTTATACCCATTGGTGGAACGACTTATGAAAATCCTGCACCTCCAGGCACTTCATACACCGTCTCCGGTACAGGAAAAACACCACCCGGAGCTCTCGGAAGACTGAGCCATGACCGGGAGGTGTCGACCGGCACACACACACAGAACCACCGCACACCATCGAGGGCCTCCTATTCAGTGTGCGGTCTTGCCAGGTTGATATACGGAAGATGTAGCGGAGGCAGCGATGTCAGCGGCCTTCTCTTCAATCCAGCTACGGCTGGAGCGGAAGCTCATCCAGGATTTTCCCTCGTAGTCATATAACTTGCATTCCTTGAAGATACGCCGAATCTCAAAAAAGCCAAAGCGCGTTTCATGAATGTACTGGCCGTACTCCGCACGTAAATCTTCGTAAGCCCCCTTCAGGCGATAGAAGGGTATCCGTGGGTCAACGTGGTGCGGTGTGTGGATCAGGATGTTATGGATCAGGTACTCGCTGACCTTGGAGCAACGTACGATTATGCTGCAATAAAGCTGACCAATACTCTGGCTCCATTCCTCTTTTTCCGAGAAAAATGGCACATTGGGATGCGTGTGGTGGAGAAAGACAAACAGCGCGATGTAATAGTTGAACACCAGGAAAGGCAGAATAACGGCCGCAATGATGCCCATCGGACCGGAGATCCAGTAGGCCAACGCAGAAAAACTTATAAAAAACAATAGTGTTATCATCTTGCTATAGAAGAATGGCCAACGATCTTTATTTTTGGCGTCTACTTTGAAACGGACCATGCCCGGCCACCATATCCGCAATAAGTAGTGCAGGGCACAAGTATAAGGACTGCGTTCCAACCGATAGATCATCTTCTGCCAGACCGTTTTGCCTTTGTACTCCTGGGGCGTCCAGGGGCGCCATACCCAGTCGATGGTGCTCAGGCTGGTAAAGCCATGATGCACACGATTGTGCCCAAAGGCCCAGAGGCGGTACATGTTCAGCGACGGCAGCATAAAGATGGTGCCCAAGATCTCGGCTGTGCGCTTGCTTTGGAAGAGGGCGCCGTGCGCTGCGTCGTGCGCCCAGACGAACATGGAGGCCACCGCCGACCCCGCGAGGAGTCCGAATAACAGCTTGAGCCACCAAGGTCCGGCGAGAAGGGCGCCGGTGATGGCGGAGAGGTAGAAAATTGCGTCAAACACGTACCACGCGAGGGCGATGCCTGTTGATCGCTGGTAGCGTTCCGGACGAATCACGTCCCGGATGGTTTGAAGCTTGACGGGGCGCAATGCCTCGAAGTCAGCATTGGAAGTGGTAAGTGGCATAGTAATGTACTCCCTGGCAAATCCATTTTCATCGCATTATAGTATACTTGTATATCCTATTATACAACCCGAGGACGGAGCAAACCCTGCCGTACCTGCCGGGTACCGTCGAGGGTGTACGATGCTGATCCTCTCTCTACTGGTAGCGTGCTGGGGAGTGTTTGGCACAAGGGAAATTAGTGCTACCATTATGGGGTCATTTGCGCTATACCATTTAGCTACTGACGCGGTCATCTTGTAAAACCTACGTAAGGAGAGTTAGAACATGTTGGATATTGCCAAGATCAAGCCTGTTGCCCGGATCATTCTTGTTGCAGGCGCTATTGCGCTTGCCTCAGCTTGCGCCAAGAAGGAAGAGTCCACTGCTGCATCTGGCAGCAGCACCACTGAGTCCGCTGCTCCGGCGACCACCACTACCGAGTCTGCCGCTCCGGCGACCACCGATACCGGCAGCAGCGCCATGGCACCGATGGAATCCGCAGCACCTGACGCCAGTGCCACCAGCAGCGACACTTCTTCCGCGAGCTGATTCGGCACTCCACAGGTTTACAGGGGTTCGTTCAGAGCTGGACATCGGGAGCGCGCATAATGGTGAGTGTGGTATGAAGCCAGCTGCGCGCTTTCTGATGCTATTCGGTGTCATCACTCTTGCCACCGCTTGTGCCAGGAAGGACGAATCTGCTACTGCGCCGGTTGGTAGTTCTACTAGCCGCCCGGTGGCGGATAGCAGGCAGATTTCTGGAGCTGCCCGGAGTGATGGGCATGGTGGAAGTGCGGCGTCGCCGTCCGGGCTTGGCGAGCGGGAAGGAGATAAGCACCTTGTTGAGGTATTGACCACGGCGCGGTCGCTGGCGGAAGCCAAGGGCTGTTTCGCCTGTCATCAGGTAGATACCAAAGTCCTCGGGCCTGCTTTTGCTTGGGTCGCCTACCGGTACCAACGCGATCCCAAGGCGGTAGCAACGTTAAAATACGCTATTGAGCACGGCGTGTCCGGAGTATGGGGCTCCATGCCCATGCCGGCGCAGAGCTTGACCCCCGTGGAAGCCGAGGAATTGGTTTCATGGGTGTTGGCGCAAAACCCTGTCGCCCCCCCCCAATCTGATTAGTGGACTTCTTTAGCCGTCTAACCCCCGCTTTGCGGGGGTTTTTTATATCTGGATGAACATTGCGGAAAAAATTTAAGATATTCAGATGGATTTCCAGCACCTATTACGCGGAAGGGTTGCCCTATTCGCTGGTGCAACAGGTGTCCGTACAGTTTTTTACCTATGCAGGCGCTAGCTTGCAGATTATCGGGCTGCTCTCGTTTTTCGGACTACCCTGGAATTTAAAACTGTTCTGGAGCCCCTTGATCGACCTTTTCGCGGACAAAAAGCGTTGGCTTGTGGTGATGGAAATCGTCTTGGGTGGCGTGGCCGCCTTGCTGATCTGGCCAGCACAACACCTGAATCTGGACCTCGCCGCCAAAATTTTTATGTTAATGGCCTTCCTGTCGGCCACCCATGATATGTCCGTAGATGGATATTATATCCAGACACTCAACCCATCCGATCAGGCGGCTTTTTCCGGATTACGGGTTGCGGCCTATCGGATTGCCATGCTGGTGGGAAACGGTGTGCTGGTCATTATCGCCGGGTGGATATCCTGGACCGCCTGTTTTTTAACTGCGGCGGCGATGATGTGGGGATTGGCGGCTTTTCATCAGCGTGTACTGCCGCCATTGCCCCCGACCACAAGCCACAAAGGACAGCATTGGCACGCCGTGCGCGAAGCTTTCACCACCTACATGCAGCAACCAGGGATTCTTTGGGCACTGGCCTTTATCCTGCTTTTCCGTGCGGGCGACGCCATGATGGCGGCGATGGTGACTCCGTTTCTCAGTCATTTGGGCTACGGCTTGGTGGCGCGCGGCATCCTCACCGGAACAGTAGGGACGGTGACGACTATCGGAGGCGCCTTGCTGGGCGGTATCATCATATCCCGATGGGGGTTGCGCCATGCATTGCTGCCGTTGACGTTAATTCAATCCCTGGCGATTCCGGCCTATGCGTGGCTGGCCTGGGTGACGCCCTCTGTCTGGTGGGTAGGTGTCACAGTGGCCTTTGAGCAGGCTGCGGCGGGTCTCGGCACTGCCGTTTTGATGGTCTTCCTTATGCAGCGTTGTCAGGGTGGTTACCAGGCAACGCATTTTGCTATTGGCTCCGCCCTGATGTCTGTCGCAGCCACCGTTGTCGGCGGATTTAGCGGTTTTCTTGCAGCACAGGTGGGATTTGTGGAATTCTTTCTACTGGCATTTGCTGCGGCACTACCCAGTTTGTGGTTAGCGCTGCGCATGCCCGTGGTCCTGTTTACAGATCGTCAGGAGTCCATGCCGGGATCGGACCTTTTGGAGCGAAAAGTCAAATAATTTCATATAAATATAGAAATTGGAGCGAAACGATGCGTTCGGACGGGAGGCCGTGGAAAGAGGATGGAGGCCGGCTATGGCGGCGTTTTTTTGTCCGGATATTGCCGCTTTTCTGGCTTATACCCGCTATCGCCGCTGCCGGCCATAAAGACGCAAACACCCAGTTTGGCGACGGCCAATGGAGTATTCTGATTCAGGATGTGCAAAAGGGCAGGCCCACTCTGAGCGTGCAGGCAGATCATAGACAACTGCCTGCGTCCACAGCAAAACTGCTGACCACAGCGTATATTCTGCACGAGCTGGGGGCTGAATCTCACCAGAAAACTCGGATACTAGCCCAGACTATCGATGATGGCGTAGTGCAGGGGCCCTTGATTTTTCTGGGCGGTGGCGACCCCGATCTTTCCAGCCGTCGCTTCCCGTTTGTCAGGCGAACAGTGCGGGATGACCCCATGTACCCTATGCGTATGCTTGCCGCTCAAGTATGGGCAGCGGGCGTTCGCCAAATTCCGGAGGGTATTCTGGCGGATGCCACGTACTTTCCCGCAGATAGCACGCTGCCGGGTTGGACGGAACAGGATCAGCGCTATTGGTATGGCGCACCGATCCATGCACTCATGTTCAACGACGCCATGATCGCGGTACAAATCAAACCGGGGCGGGCTGCGGGGGCACGCACCAACGCTGAGATCATGCCCAACCCGGGAGGATTCATTCGGAACACGGTGATCACAGTTTCGGCGGAGGATCCCATTCGTCCGGTACGTTTGGAAAAATCCGGAAGCGGATATCTGTTGACTGGCGCGATTTCTGCCAAGGGCGGTATTTTTGCTGCGATGCTGGCGCAGCCGGATCCAGCCTATTTTGCCGCGGCAGCATTGCGACAGGCTTTGGAGGAAAAGGGTATTCTTGTAGGTAATCCTATCCAAGTATTGAACAACAAAAGCGGTGCAAAGCAGTCCGGGGGATATGCGCACTATGCCTTATTGGCCAAACACGAGTCACCGCCATTGGTGGAAGAGATCACTGTGGCCAACAAGGTGAGCGAAAACACCCACGTAGAAGTATTGCTCCGGGATGCGGATCTGGCTCGCGGCGGTGATGGAAGCCGTGCGTCGACAATGCAGGGCTTGCACCGTTGGCTTTCTGTGAACGGTATACTTGATACCCAAGCTCGACTGATGGATGGCTGCGGATTATCTCGTGAGGATCGCCTTAGCGCCGCAGATCTGGTGCGCATGCTGTTGCACTCTTATCAGGAACCCTGGGGGGCCTCCTGGCGCGATTCGCTGCCGGTCAGCGCCGAGGATGGAACGCTCCGGCATCGTCTGAGCGCTCTGCCTGCGGGTACGGTGCAAGCTAAAACGGGTACTCTGCGCGATGCGTTGTCTCTCGCTGGTTTTATTCGGGATAACCTCGGCCACAGGCAATATGCGTTTGCCATTTTGGTTGAACATTTCACAGGGTCCGAAGAGCGTATCCGCAGACGAATGGACGCTCTGGTGCAGCGTGTCGCTCTGGGCGACCACACCATGTAGAAAGTTTTCATAGGTTCGCATAATACTTATTCTGGGGAACCGAAAACTTGCAGGAATCTGCGTGTGTTTGCAGGGCTGGCAGCAGTAAAATCACGCCCAGTCCCAGAATCGCGCTTTTGGAAACCGCTGCATTGATCCTTGCCCACACTGCCCGCGCTTCCGGGCCTGCCTTCCTTTCGTGCTTCTCGATCAGTACCTCTGCCGGGTCCACACCTGCCAGCTTTGCCAGCTTGATATAGGTTTCGTCGGACAGTTCACCCTTTCCGCTGGCAAGTAGGCTTAGGCTACTGTTGTTCATTCCTAGTGCCTTAGCTAGGTCTCGTTGGCTTTTTGCTCCGATGCGGGTTTGTGCTCTTTGCAATAATTCTCTGTTTTCCATGGCTCACCTCACTGTCTATGTTCAACTTATAGATTATGCGCCGAGTGCTTGACAATCATTCAGCGGTCTGTATATTCGGTCTTGTGTTTGATGATCGTCAAGCGTCAAGCATTGCATCTCGGTAAGTGTCTGGGGTCATGACCCAGTTTGGAACCCTTCCGGGGTTCCCCTTTTTAGGAGATATACTAATGATTATAAAAGATAAACCGTTTCACATTCCCGCCTGTCAGGCGATGGCCTGCCGTTTCTATTATCCCGCTGGTGTTTTCCTGCATGAGGTCGCCATACCTGGATCCTCCTGCACTCAAGGTTTTGTCCGGCGTTGGCCGGGATTTGTGAAGCTGGATGCTTACCAGGTGCGCTTGTCTCGTTTGTTGGTCAAGCGTTGGGGTTATGTGCGGGGTGAACGTGAGTTAGAGCAGATTAATGGTTCTTTTGTGATTTTCCCAGAGTGGGATAGTGGTATTTTTGATTTCCGTGATGCTGGCGTGGGTTTTGATGATCTTGATGGTGATGGTCTGATTTATGCCGGGGGTGTGCTATGACGCCCCTTGTCGTCGATTTCACACTGTTTGTGCTTTCCTTGATTTGCTGCGCTGGCCTCTTTGGCTTGCTGGTTGCCTCGATGCTCGAGGGTAGGGCAGGGGGTGGTCTGTGATTGACACCCTTCGTCTTACTATCCCCGCCGAGTTTTTCCCTGCTGATGCTGTGCGTTGGATGCAGGTCCAGATGAATAAGCTAACCCAGACCGATTTTACCGGGTCCATTCAAAAGTGGTCCCTTTGTACCGGCCTGAATATGCCTAGTTGGGCGGATGGCTTTAGCTTGGTTATTGGCTCTCGTGTCACTCTCGAAGCCTCGCCTAAGGTCTACCAGGGCCATAACGTGGACGGACCTGCCACCTTGCGGGAGGCCGCGGCCCGGTTGGTGGACTTTGTATTCGGCGTGGTGCTTCGCCTTCAGAAGTGGCCCTCCGCTGGGCTTTGGTATGTGGCCCGTCTTGATATTACCCATTCCTATGATTTCGGTACTCGTCCGGCGCTTGAGTCTTGGTTTGATACTGTTGCCGGTGTCCAGCGTGGCCAGCGTCGCGCCTCTGTCGATGTTCGCGCCCTCGATGATGAACAAATGGCCATACATGCCGCCCCCTCCGGTCGCACGCTTTATCAGGGTCTTGGTTCTCGTTACAAGGTCGGTAAGATTTACTGCAAGGGTGCGGATTTGAAGGCGCATCCTCCAAAGTGTTTGAGCATGGACTCTGCTGCACTCGATGCGTTGGTCGAGGAGTTCCAACCTATCGCCCGTTTTGAATGTCAGGTGCGCGCTTCGTGGCTTTCTAAGCAGGCCGTGCGTCTTGGGTTGCTCCCTGCTTATTTTGCTGCCGATCAGATGGGCCTACTGGCTGACAATGCCGCCTTGTATCTTCGTCGTTTTGGTTTTAACCCTCTTTCTACGACTCGATCAAAAAACCCCATTGTTTATTTCCCTGTCGATTACTTAGCTGATTTGCTGAATGTCTCTTCCGTTTGGGAGTCTGAGTTTTCCCATTTATTCGCGCGTGAGGTTGCCATGTCTGATGATTCCCTCTTAAAAGAACTTCTTACCCTTGCCAAGACTCCCGGTGCTGCTCGTGCGGCTTTTGCTTTTTATGGATCCATCCGGGCCTATGGTTTCGCCGCTGCTCGTCAGAGTGTCGGCAAGACACAATTTTATGCCCATCGTCGTTTGTTGGGCCTTGCGGGCGTTTCTGACGCGATGTTACAGGATGGTGCCCCTTTGGTACGTCAGGCCCCCTCTGCGTGCAATGTGCGTGAGTTTAGGCCTTCTCGTGAACGTCTGGACTTGGTGGAGCGTGCTCATACCCTCTCTTTGCCGCATGTCATCGCTCGTTTGCATGAGGAGTTTTTCTGTCGGGTTGCCTGATCGTGTAGGGGCAAGGGGAGCTACTAACAGCGCTCCCTTTTCCGGTACACCGAACTGCATATTTTAGGGTACTGTTTTTGAATGGGTTTTTTTCAGGCAATTTATTTTGTCAATAGCGGTTCTTTATTTTTTTTTGGAGGTTTTATGAAGGCATTAGTACGTGTTTATGCTTCTGAGGTTATCGAGTGGACAAAGAAGGATACCGGCGAATTTAAACGGATGTGGAAACAGTCCTATGATCTTGAGCAAGGTTCTGGTCTTCGTTCTTTGCAGTCTGATTTTATGCATATGTCTGAAGCTGAGGTCTGGCCCTCTGGTGAGTATGAAATCGAATTTTTTCTGGAGAAGGACCGGCGGGGCTTTCTTTCCCTGAAAGTGGCTTCTAAACGGCTGGTGAAGGCTGATTCTCGTCCTCAAGCTGTTGCTGGTTAGTTATGTCTGACTACGTCTTTGTTTGTACTTCTCCGGTGGCTGGTACGGATTCCGGCGCATCTCCCGGTGATTGTGCTTCCGGTGCGGGTGCTTACGTTGCCGTGTCTCCTCCCTTGGTTATGACTTCTTCTGCTTTTGCGTCTCTTTCAGAGGTTACTGTTTGGGCGTTTTTGGCTGCTTTTGCCATTCGTTTAATTGTTCGGGCTATTTGGCGGCCTTAGTTTTTCTCTTGGGCATGTGCCCTTGTGCTTGCCGGTTTTTGCCGCGTTCCGGCTTGTTGTTTCTGCGGCTTTTGATGAGGTGCTTTATGACTCGTATTAAAGGCGTTGTTGTTCGTCGTTATGGCAAGGTTGCTGCTTTCATGGCTGGTACCTCTGCCCTTGCTCTCCCTGTGCTTTCGCAGGCTGCTGGTTTGGGTCTGGGCATTGGTGCCGCTACGACCACCGATTCGGCCAGTTTCCAGTCCACTTTGACCACTACACTGACGGCTCTTGCCGGTGTGTTTATCTTGGTCGCTCTGGGCATTTTGGCTGTCAAGTGGGTTGTTAGCATCGCAAAACGGGGCTGATTTTTTGGGGGCTTCGGCCCCCTTCATTTTGGAGTTACTTATGGACCCCACGATTGCAACTATGTCTACCTGTCCCGATTGTGCTTCTTTTCAGTCTACTTTATTGACTGTTCTTTCCGGCTTCGGCCTTGCTTGCATTATTGCTGTTTTCGGTGTTCTCGCTATTAAGTGGGTTCTGTCTTTGGTTCGTCGTTAGTTTTAGGGGGTGTCATGTGTGGCTTACTGAATGGTCGTATTTTTACGCAATTATTTTTGTCTCTCTTTATATTATTGTTGGCCCCTGATGCTTTTGCTGTTGTAGCAACTGCACCTAACACTTTAAACATGACCCTTAATAATATGGGTCAATGGGAAATGATGGATTTGCCTGCCACATCTGGCCCTTCTACCATTTCGGATGGTCCTGCCTTTTATTATTTTACCAACCCTAATAATACGCCAATTGTTGATTCATCTGGTGATGTTACCGCTAATCTTCCTGCTCCTGCTTTGCCTGTTCCACAAGATTCTGCCGGTATTACGGGCATTTCTGCCGCTGATGAGGTTAAAGCCTCTGACATTGCTGCGGCGCTTGCTCCTTTCCTTACAACTCTTGCCGGTTTAACTCCAGAAGGTCGCGCCGCCATTGTTGGCGGTACTGCGTTATGGAGTATGTACGAAAATTATTATAATTCGGCTAATCCTCCTTCTGGTGCTTCTTCTTATTATTGCGGTTCTACTGTTATAACCCTTGCTTCTGGTTATGAGTGGATAGCTGACGGTACTACTATATCCAATAGTGTTGGCGCCACTGCTACTTGTTCTTTCACTAATGGTTGTATTTCCACTCCTCCCAGTCTTGATCTTGGTAATGTTCCTAATTGTTCTAATGGTGCTACTCCTTCTGCTGGTCCTAACGGTTCTTCTGCAATTCCTGCGCCTACATTGGCACAAATTGCTAATATGCTTGCCCAGAATGCTACTAATTCTTTGACTGCTTTGCAAAATTTACCGGCTTCTACGGTTCAGGCTTTGCCTATGACCACTACTTTATCAGGTCCCGCTTCTGTTACTGGTCCATCGTCAACTTCAACGTCTACAGATTCGTCTGGTAATACCACGACAACAACAACCACACCAACATATGATAATTCTTATTCTGGACCTAATGACTCAGTGACAACTACGGATAGTACGGTGACTAAGACTTGCACTAGTGCTGGTGCCTGTACTACTACCAATACAACAACAACACCTGTAACTCAGACGCCTTTTGTTGGGCCTCCAGTTAATTTTGGTTCTTCTGGTTTGTCTGCTGCACTTCAAGGTATGCAGCAAACGGTTCCGTTTTCCTCTATTGGTTTTGGTAGTTCTTGGCTTCCGCAATCTTGTCCTGCACAACCTACGTGGTCGGTATCTTTACCTTTTGGTTATAATCAAACTTTTGATCTTCCGACTAATGAACTATGCACGTTAGCTTCTGATACTCGGCCTTTTGTTCTTTCTGGTGGTGGCGTTTTGTCTCTTATGATCTTGGCATGGTAGGGGGTTCTTATGGGTGCTGTAATTTCTGCATTTGCTACTTGGCTGGTTTCAATGTTTGGTGTTTTGGTGGCTTGGGGTGCTCGGTATTTTCTGGCTCGTGTTATTATTTCGTTGGGTTTAGGTATTATGACGGTAACGGGGATAACTGCTGGTCTTTCTGCCTTAGAGTCCTTAATTGAATCTACTTTGACGGGTTCAACTCCTGCGCTTACTTGGATAGGTTCATTTTTTGGAATGATGGGCTTTGATAGTTTTGTAAACATTATTTTTGCTGCCTATATTGCTAAACTTACATTGAAAGGTTTACAACAGGGTGGCTCTATTTCTTCCTTTTTTATTAAGGGGCAAGAATAATGTTAACTCTCATCTCTGGCGTTCCCGGTTCTGGTAAAACGTTGTGGACGGTCAACCAGATATTAAATAATCCTGATTATAAAGATCGTCCTGTTTACGTTCACAATCTGGATGGTTTTGATTTTACCGCTCGTGATGGTCTTTTTCCTCTGGATGATCCTAAAACGTGGAATAATCTTCCGGAAAAGTCGGTGATTATCTTTGATGAAGCTCAGTATGCTTTCCCTGTGCGTCCTGCTAATCAAGCCCCTCCGCCTTGGGTGGATTTGTTCTCTACTCATCGCCATAAGGGCTATGATGTTTTTATGACTTCTCAGCATCCGACTATGATTGACGGACATATACGTAAAATAGTTGGCCGTCATTTACATTTCTTGCGGGTTTTCGGTCTTAAATCCTGTACCATTTTTGAATGGCCCGAATATCGCACGGATAACGTGGACAGTTCTGCTCGTCGTAAGATGGCTATTTCCAAGCGTTGGCAGTATCCAAAAAAGGTATTTGGTGCGTATAAAAGTGCTGATGCTCATACGCATGGTATACATATTCCGTGGAAGGTTTGGAGTATTCCGATTTTTTTTACTTTGGCTCTTGTTGCCGGTTTATATTTGTTTCATATTTTACATTCTGGACAGTTGGCGTCTTTGGGTACTAAGCCTACTGCTGCGGCGACTGTTCCTGCCGCTCGTCCCTTGGCTCCTGCCTCTTTACATACGGTTGTTGCTTCTTCCGCGCCTGTTTCCGTTGCTGTTCCGACGCTACATGTTTACGGGTCTATTTCTGACGCTGGCCGGTTTTATTTTGTTGTTGTGTCTAAACATGGTCAATATATTATGGTCAATAAATCGCACTGTTCCCGCGATATTATGAATTGGGTTTGTAATCTTGGCGGAGTGCGTGCCTCTCTTATTTCGTCCTCTAGTTCCTAGCTGGCGTAGCTGGACCGGCGCCGCTTGAGCGGCGGCGGTCCAGTGCGCCTTTATCTCTTCTTGCCTTTTGTTCATTGGCATGTGAGCACGTGCCTTGCGGTTTTTCCGGTTTTCGACTACTTGTCTAGTCAGCGTGTAGCGGAGGGTAGGGGGTCGCGTTTATGTTGGTTTTTCCTTTTATTTTTGGTCGTCCGCGTTGGTTGTATCTGCTTTTGTTCTTGGCTTTCTTGCTTGCTGGTTTTCTGTTTAATCGGTTTTTGCGTCATTCCTTGCGGAATGGTCCTCGTTGGGGCAAGCCGTCGGCGCGGCCTGTTAAATCTGCGCGTTCTTCTGGCTCTGTTTCGCCCCGTGTTTCATCTGCTGTTGTCCGTCCTTCTGCGCCTGGTGTTTTACCCTCGCCTGTTGCTCCTGTGACGTCTCGGCCTGCACCTTCTCCGCGTCCAGCTTCGCCGCGGCCTCCGCCTGTTTCTCCGGTGCCACCCCGGCCTGCATCTTCTCCGCGTCCAGCTTCGCCCCGGCCTCCGCTTGTTTCTCGGTTTGCCTATTGTCGCCGTTATCCTGATCTTTTGGCGTTGTGTGCTGGCGACGTGCTTCGTGCTGATCACCTGGTAGATTTGGAGTCGAAAAGTTCGGGTTCTGCCGCCCCTGATGTTTGGGTCAATTTGGCGATTTCCCGGCTTTCTCCTGTCCGGTAGTATTCTGGGCTTTGCCCGCGGCCTCGCCGCGGCCACTCACTTTGATCAACCCCTTAACTTGGAGACAATCCAGAGAGAGTAGGGCGGAAAGCGTTAATATCGCGTGACACTTTTGCCATTTCGTTAGGTCGATTCGATGAAAGCCCGCCCCGCTGGTGATGGTGTCCAGTCGGTGGCCGGGCGTAACAACCGCTTTTCAGGTTGTGAAAATGAACCACCACTATATGTTGCGCGTCTGATAGCTCTATACGTTACTACATTTTGTGTTTCAGGATTTGAGCCACAGTCGGATGGTCTCCGGTGACTTGCCCATGATGCGGGCGATGTCTTTTGTTTTGGTGTTTGCTGCGGCGAGTCGCTTTGTCTCCTCGATGGCCGCTTGCCGGCGCTGTCGGTTTTGCCGTGATTTTTCTTTTCTGATCACGTCGTTAGCGATGTAATAGGTTGACTTGCAGAGTTTTGCGGTTGCGCTGATGTTGTGGGTCGCGTTCCACGTCTGGATGATCTTTGCTTGCAGGTCTTGCCAGTAGGTGGACGGTGGCGGTGTTTCTGCGGCTTTTTTATCTAGGTACTTTTTCCATTGGTTTTCTCCATAGATTTCGTTCCATGGTATTTCAAGGATCACTTGGAGCACGTTGCCGAATTGCTTGACTCTCACGCTTTGGTGTCTTTCCATGCTTGGGGTTCCTGTTCAACATAGGGCACCTTGCACATAGTCGAATATATCGATGAGCCAATGCAGTAGGTTCGCATAATACTTATTCCGTTAAATTAATATCGGGACATTCCGACCTTGTCCGTATAATTATACCAAAACAAAAAGGTTGTCCATAGCAAATAATAACGCTCCACAATAAATAAAAAAAAGGATTGCCAATAAAATCGAAAAGGTTTGCAGAGGCGTGGTGCCTGTGCTAGTCTTTAGCTGTCGTCAGGTTCGCTCTGACGAACGGGTTTGGAAGCCCGGAAACTAGGCGGATGACCGCCATTGGCGGTTTTTTTACGTCCGTTGCATGACTTAGCCGTTCTATGGCGGGGCATGCGGGAAGTCGAAAGGCTTGCCGGTTCCTAGTTACCGGTCTTCCAACCCGTATGGTTCCGCCACCCGTTTGGAAGCGGGTGCGGAGTTGAAAGACTCTACTAGGGGCACGGTCATGACATTACAAAACCCTTCTTTTGTTTACACCACGAAAAAACCATTTTCATTTCTTGTGGCCATTGCGCGCACTGTCGAGGTGCGGTCATGAGCAGATACGGCATCAGAGAACGCGCACCCAGCCATGTTTTCCATCGTAGCGCCTGGAGCAACAGGTTCTCTGGAAATCATGCAAAACCGCTCAGCGTTACCGATCAAATTAATACCCTGAACGAAGAAACCAAGGCCAATCTGGCGGGCATTCAGCCTGGGGATACCGTGCGCTATTGGTACCCGCCAGAATTCGGTGACAGCCTCTATGTCGTGGTGGAAGTCACCCCTCGCCATATCGACATCGAAACCAGGCCGGGACAGACCGTCCGCTTCTATGGACTGGAGAGTCATGCACCTGGTCGCATGATGACGGACTACGACACCAGCACGCTGCGCTTGGTATTGGTCAATGGGAGGACGTCATGAACGCCGTGTCCGGGGGCGCCTTCTGGTTTGGCCGCGTGCAGCGGTTGTCCCCAGCGGTTGGCCCGCGTCCTTCCCCAGATCGTCCCGGCAACTTTGCTGAGTTCATGGCACTGCTGGACAGCCAGGTGAAGGCTGACCTCTATGGCCTCCAGATAGGTGACGTGGTGCATTACCGGTTCCCCCGTGAAGCGGCCGAGGATACCCGCTACTGGGTGGACTCGGTTACGCCGCATCTCATCACCGTCAGCAACAACCGCGGGCACCTAGTTCGATTCTATGGCGTTGAAAGCCACGCACCCGGGCGCTGGGTCGGCGATGACTTCCACAGTGCAAACCGTCTGCAGCGTGGGGTGGGGTGGGGGCATGAGTAACGTGCTCGGCTACATCCGGCGCGCCAACGGGACCTGTATGCGCATTCAGGCTATGGAGCAGGGCGAGGTTGGTCTCCTCCACATCAGCGGTGCCGTAGTGGATTTCTACGCTACCCCCAAGCAGCTCCACCGCCGTGGGTACCGCATTCTGCGGGCAACGCCTGCCGTCTGGCAGTTTTGGGGTCAGGCCATCTATGGAGGGTCGCTATGAAGCAGCACGCGCTACAGATTGCGTTGGACTGCCGCAAGGCTCGGGTGCTGGATATCCAGAGAGCCGTGGAGGATCTGGCCAAGCGTCTGGGATGCCTGACCTACCACCACGGTGATGGGGTGATTATTCTGCGAGATACCGTTGAAACAGCGGAAATTATCCCGCTACAAGCCCGCGCATCAAAGGAAAATGCTTGTAAAATGGTTTAACCTATCTAGAGAAAAATAGGGAGAAAGGCATGATAACCAAGCGCAGCGGAACGGACGAATTGGTGTGGAATGAGCAGAAACGGCATAAGTTGATCCAGGTGTTGTCGGACAACCAACGGCTGGCCGAGCGACTGATTGTAGACACCTCTGCGGGCCGGTGGCATGTGGCCCTGACGGCTTTGCGGCGAGGCTTTGGAGAGGGAAAACCGGGGCAAGCATTTGCACGGTTTATTTCCGGGATGGTCGGCAGCGTGGACAACGCTTATACGGATTTCCTTGAAGACATCAAAGTGGCTGGCCATGGAAGGAATGTACTGGTGTCCTGGGCCTTCGACAGCGAAGCCCTGAAGCGAGAGGTGACGCTGGTCCGCAACTGCCTTGATCACGCGGGGATTCTTGACGAAAGTGCCTTCAAGGATGTGCATCTGAGCGGCAGCGTGGACGTGGAGGCGATTGGTGCGAAGGTCAGTTATGACAACGCCAAACACGAATTGGGGGTGGGGCTGCACGTCAAGCTCGGCAATATGCTGAAAGCGATTGGCATTAATGTGGGTGGGGAACTGGACGCGGATTGGAAGACCATTTTGCCGCATCGTGACTCCCGGGAGAACCTGCTGGCGGCGCTCATTTCCATTGAATCACAGTCTGGTGCCGCCGATGTGACGTGCCGAAATATCCTTGAGATCAAGCGCCAACTATCCGCGACGGGAAATGATCTGGCGGAAAATGATCGGAAGTTTACCACTGAAAAACGTATCCCCGCGATGAAAGAGTATTTATTGAAGGTTCTGGAAAGCATGGAGCCGGAGATTCGCCGTGCTGTGGACTCTACCGGCGAACCACTTGATGAAGAATATTATTTGCTCTTCAACGGCGCAATCACATCCACGCTGTCTGGAAACTACGAAGGTGCTTTTGCGAAGATCGCTCGTTTTGAAAGCGCTTATATGCCGCTTCAGCGTGCCATTGGCCCCAATGTGTACCTGATGGCCGGTGCGATATATCTGCTGGCCGAAGTGGATACCCTGGAGCGTGAGGGAGCCAAGCTACGACTGAACCAGGGAAATGCACATCAGGCACAGGAGACGGTGGTTATAACACCCTTGCCATCCGCACGCCCACGGATGAGGAGGTAACATGCCAGGATTCGGCGCACGCTCGAGCGGTGACGGGATCTCCCATGACCGACCAGAATAGAGAAACCGACGCTGCGCTGGTCCGTCTCAACCAGGCCGCCGTCGCCTTAATCGGTCTTCTGAAAGCGGAAATTCCTGGAGACGGGGGTGGTCCGCGTCATGATGTGCAGATTTACGTCCCCATCACCATCACCGGTACCGACATTCGGGTTCTATTGGAAAGCGGTCCGCGCACCGCGGAGATCAACCACTTCATGGAGGAGTCCCGCCGCGCTGGCCGATACACAGGGCTGGATAAACAGGGCGCGTCCGAAGCGATCCGGGCGGCTGTGGCCTACTTGCTGGAATATGCGGATGCGCTCCGGGAGCGGCATTTAATGGAGTCCGGGGTGTGGAATAAGGTGTTTGTCGAAGAACGGTATAACGATCTTCGAGAACTTGCGTTCGCGCTGGGCAACAACCTGATTGCGACTACGGGGGAATGACTCCATATGATCAAGCACATCGAAGCGCCATGGACGGCGGAACAGATCGAAACGCTGAACCGTTTACAACGCGGGGAGCTATACGGTCATCCCTACACTTGCCCGCATCGCGGGGAGGTGCCGCATCACGATAACGGACATGACACCGGCTGTCTGGTGGCCACGAAGAACGGTTGGTGGTGCCCGGATTGCGGGTACACCCAGGACTGGGCTCATGCATCGAGTCTGGATGCCATGTCCCTGGTGGATATGATGCGGTTGGTGTCACACCGGCAAGAAGTCGTGCAGCAAAACGGAGCGTGCCAATGACCAGGCTATCGCCATCTTCTTTGACCATGGAGGAATCTGAATGAACCTCCGGAACCTCCTTCCCAAAGCGGGGATCAAAAAACCCTTGCCATGGTTGGTGGCGGGTATCCTCATCGTCGTTTTGGTGAGCTACATCGCGCACCGGCGGGGTGGCGACACCCATGAGTACCAAGTCCATTCGGCCATTTCCGGTGGTTGGCCTGTCAATACGATGGGGTACCGCCTTCATGGCGGACCTGGTATGTGGAACATCTCCAACCTTTCCGGCAATCGTGTGGTCATCGCCTTCGGCGAAGTTCATACGGCCGTCGGTTATCTCGCTGACGCCTGTCGTTTGAAGGCGGGGGACAAGGAGACCTGGCATTGGGTGAAGGGCAAACATCATCTGGAAGCCCGGACGCAGGTGGGCCAGTGTCATATTGATCTGGTCCGGGTGTCTACTCCTGCAAATGGATAAAGGCGAGGTAAAGGAGGCAGCATGAACCGCAAGGCAACGGCATCCCCAACACTACTGAGCAGCACCGAGACCATCTCACCGCAACCGGCGCCACACAGGCGCGCTGACATTTATATGCAGAGCCGCGAGGTGGTGAGGGGCGCAGGCTTTATCAGTACCGAGCAGTACCTACGAGCCAAAATCAGGGTCTTTCGCCGCCGCTCCCTTCACTGAATCCAGCCACCCCTGCCACCAAAATCAATTTTCACGGAAAACATTAGGAGTCAAAAATGGTAGGCATTCTCACAAAGTTGTCCACGACAGAGTCTTATCCGGGCAGGACCGTCCAACGGGTCTTGGGCATCGCTTCTGTCCAAAATAACACGATCTATGGCGAATACAGCACGAACCGGCAGTTGGAAGAAACGCTGGATAAATTGACCGCCCAGGTACGGGCGAAAGGGGGGGATGGGGCCATCGGCATACGGTTCGTACCCATCCAGAACCCCAATCACCAGGGGGTCATGTCGTTAATCGCCTACGGTACGGCGGTTATTTTCGAGGGTTGATGAATGCGCATAGCCATAGACGCGGACCAGGTGCTTTTCGACTTCGATGGTGCTTGGCGCACGACCGCCGAAACGGTGCTGAACCGGGAATTGCCCAGGAAGAACGGAAGTTATCACCTGATGTCCCGGTATGGCCTTTCCATGGCGGAATATCACCGGTGCTGGGCGAAGTTTCACGCGCTGGAGAAGTGGCGACATTGCCCGGCGATCCCGGACGCTGTGGATGCGGTACGCGGGTGGCTCGACATGGGGCATGAGGTCTTCGTGATAACCGCCGTGGATACCCCAGCCCGGAAACTGCGGCAGCAATCAATGGACGATTTGGGTCTGTCCCGGGTCTGCCTGATGGCTGTCGGGTCCAAAGGGGGCAAGTATCACGCGCTCAAGGGGTTGAGGCCAGGTTTCTTTGCCGATGATTTGTGGAAGCACTGTCAGGAAGCCATAGATGCTGGTGTGCCCCATGTGGTTCGGGTTTCAGGTGGGCACGATGGCGACGGTGATCTGATACCGGGTGTTCGTGTCGTGGATAGCATAGGAGGGTTTTACGGTGAACGATTCGACCGAAAAGTTGCAAACGCTCGCTAAGAGCGTGCTGACGGATGCGCCTCAGACAGCGCAGGAAATCGCGGACAAGACGGGGGGTAGTGTCGTGATGGTGCGTCAAGCGATGACCGCGCTGGAAAAGCAGGGCCATGCCATCAGCATGGGGGCCAGACCGGTCCGCTATTGCGCGGCGAAGATCCCGGCTAAACCAATACAGAGGCACAGGGAAGAATACCGGGGTGAACCAAGGCCGTATCTCCGGCCCGGAAGTTACGCGCCGCCGGCGCGCCCAAGAATAACGCTCGCTGGTACCGATATCGAGAACCTATCGGAGATAGATGGATGAGCCACCACATGAAGGACCCTGAACAGCAGATGGCCTACTGGCTCACCCTCCAGAAGCAGTGCTTTAACCCGCAACTGGCGGAGCATCAGTTCAATGAGCTGCGGGCGGCACTGCGCGATGCTCAGCAGGAATTGCAGGAAGAAAAAAAACGGACGACCATTCTGTCCCCGGCCTCTCTTTTGGAGTTCCTGTCCGGGTCTTTTTATGTGCTCAACCCGCGGGGAGACAACCTCCTGGTGATACGCCCCATAGCGAGCTATTGCAACGGCGAGGAAGTGGTGCTCATGGCCTCCCAAGAATCCAGCGGGATGATTTACGTTCATGACAACGCGCATGGCATCAGCATCATGCTGGAAGATGCCGATACGGACATAGAAACACCGCGTATCGCCGATAAACTGACCAAGATGGTCGCGTTGCACGGTTCTCATTATGATCCAGCGACGCACCAGATCAGTGTACGCACGCACCGATCCACCGCCGTAGATCAGGTGAAGCGCCTGACCAGAGCGGTTCAACATATCGCGGAAACCAATGCGCTCGACCTGTAACCACACTGCCATGACGCTTGAGGACCGTACATCGCGGGAAGAAGGGGATGTGGAACGGGCCAGCATCCTGGCGAAATGCCGCATCGGCGCACTGGAAGAAGCGGCAATCCGAACCCGTGCCAGTTTGCGCCAGCTCGCGCAGAAGGCGGCAGACCACCGTTTGCCGACCTGGTATATCGACGAGATATCCAAGATCGCCGACGAGATGACCTGGACGCCGTGAGGACGGCTGAAAAATAATTTTTTCAGAACAAAGGAAAATACAATCTGACGGTAGTAACCCTATCAATGCCACATAAAAACCGGGGCAGCGGTGTTCGTCGCACAGGATCGGCGGGCAAATAAAAAGGCTGGAAGCCAAGGCTCCAGCCAAAATTCATTCCGATAGGGAAATTATATGTCATTCTGGAGACCTTTTGCAAATGTCCTTGAACCTTTCAATGTTCCCCCGCGTGGGCCGCTATGCGGAGGACAATAACATGGGATACATGATCGAAGACGAGGAGCATGACGCCCTCGAACAGGTGCCTTTCGATGCCCGCTGGATGTATATGTCGCTGCGCAAGAAAATGGACTTTGCGACGGGGATTGTCGGAGGTCCCAAGCGGCGCATCTCGTGGGCCGAGGTGGCCGGGATGGTGGCGCTGGAGCATCAGCAGGGCCGCAAGGCGATTCCCGCCGATGTAAGCCGCGCCCGTCGCCTCATGGCCTCCCTGGAGAAATGTGGGGCCGTGGAGCGTCACACCAGCCTCAAGGATCGCTATCTGGTGCTCTATCTGCCTCTGGCCCGCTCTGACCACTCCGAAGCCGCCAAGCGCCAGGAACAGAGCTATCAGGCCTCCCTCGCCGAAGCGGTGGAGGAGACCCAGAACTGTGTCGGCATGGACATCTACCGCGCCCGCCGTTCAGCGACAGCGGGAACAGCGGACACCACCATGCAGGTGCCACAGTCTGCACCCACGGCACCGCTCAGCGCCGGAGGATTGCCTGTGGACTTTACCCATGCTGCGCCGTCCTTCCCGTCCGTCGCATTCAAAACCGCGCACGGTTCCGGTCCCTCCGTGCAGGGCCAGCCAGTCGCAACAGACATGCCGACAGGCATGGAGGGTACTATCAGCAGGGGCTTGGTACAGGCGACTGAGCACATGGGTTTGACGCCCGCGAGCGAAGTCCGACAGACCTCCGACAGACCCATCCCGGAGAAGTCCGACAGACCCAATGAGCCTGCAAGTGACTGTCTTAATGAGGAAAACAGGACAGCTTGCGAGGAAGTCCGACAGACCTCCGACAGGCTCGTCCCGGAGAAGTCCGACAGGCATGTAACTACTCCGTTTACTCCGAACCTATATAAAAACCTAGATATACCAACAGCGCGCAGACCCGCACCTGCGCACATACGCGCGGGCGCGGCGAGTGTTGTCCAGGCTTTGACCGAACCTTCTGCAGGCCAACAGCCGGAGCGCCCTGCAGGCGGCGTAGGCTCTGCGGGCGACGTAGGCCCTGCGCAGATTCGGGAAGCCGTGCAGAACACGCTGCCAAGCCCACGGCCCGCAGCGACACCGGCGCGATCCATGGTCAACCCTGTCGGCGGCGTCAAGCCCAAGACCTGCCAGTCGGCACCGCCGGAAGTGCCCCAGCGCCGGGTACGCCAGAACCTCGACAGCCGCCTGGTGACGGTCGCGGTGGATGACGACAGCGGGGTTTCGGTGCAGGTGTCTCCGGCCTTCGCGGCGAAGCATCCTGACCGTCTCCGGGAGCTGCGGGAGATTTTTTCGGCCTGTGCGGCAGGGGTGGCACCCCCCGATTTCGAGCCGCTTCCCGCAGATTTGCCCGCTGGCATCGGCGATGGCCACGAAGGGGGACTCCAGTGAGCGCCGCCGGTCAGTTTTTGGCCTCAAGCGGCGGTGGCCGCAACAGATCGGGCAATGCCTTGTCGGCAGGCAACGCCTTGCTGGCGGGTTTTCTCTCCCGGCATGGTCTCGATGCGGTGGATGTCGCTGACTGCGACCCGGAGCACCGGTCCTGCCCGGACCACGGACGCTATCGGGTGGCGGTGCGAGATTCCGAAAGCGGAGCTTTACTGGCTTACCCAAGGCAGGATTGCCCGCAATGCCGGGGTGAGCGGCTCATGGCAGAGCACCTCGCCGATGCGCCGAAACGCTACCGCAAGGCCAGCCTGGACAGTTTCCGGACGGATCTGGCAGGGCGGGGCGAGGTCCTCGCCACCGCCCGCCGTTTAGCCGACTGGCTGCGCCGCGACGGCAGCCTGACCGCGATCCTCCACGGCGCTCCGGGCACCGGTAAAACGCATCTGGGTTACGCTCTGTGCCGGGTCTTTGCCCACACCGGACAAAACGCCCTACTGCAATCCGCGCAGAAGATCCTCGCCGAGATTCGCGCCACCTGGGACCCCGCCTCCAGAGAGCGTCAGGAGCAGGTCATTACCCGCTTCGCCGCCCTCGATCTGCTGGTCATCGACGAGCCCGACAAGGTGCATTGGTCGGAAAACACCCGGCAGTTGTTCTTCGCCATCCTGGACCGGCGCTATGCGCAGGCCTTACCGACGGTGATACTGACCAACGCCACGACGGCGACCCTTTCCGGTCTCACCCAGACTCCCATCTGGGATCGCTTGCGGGAGCACCTGCTGGTCCTCGACTGCGGTGAGCGCAGCTACCGTGCGCATGGGGCGGTACCGCCACCGGCAGGGCCTGTGCTGTCCGCCGCAAATTTGCCGCCTGCAAGGCCCGTAGAAGGCTCTGAACTGGCATCTGTACCAGCGATCACCGAAAATAACCCCGAGCCGGTTCCGGAGGCCTCCAGCACGGTTGTCGTCTGCGGGACGATAGCTTCGTTGGAATCCAAAAGCCCGGCTCACCCATCCCATTCTCACCAGGAGGAAAACCCCCATGCCACAAGTATCCATCGGCGAAGTCGAGACGCCGAACGACTGTCTCCCGGAGCTGGAGCAGGTATTCATGAATTGGGCGCAGCAGTACCTGACGCTGGCCTGCAAGATGCCGGAAGGCTTCACCGTGACCACGGGACGCTACGAGCACGAGCTCGGCAGTTTCGCCGAGTTCAAACTGGAGTTCCCGGAAGGCGAGGACCCCGATCCGTGGCAGAGCTTGTGCGAGAACGCTCTGAACACCTTCAGCATGGAGATGCCTTTTCATGCGCTGGAGCAACAGTTGAAGGAAAACTGGCGGGAGTTCAAGGCGCAGAACGACCCGGAATACGACCCGGATCAGGACGAAGACTTGATGGATTGATGCTATATATAGTATGTTCTATAAACGAACAATACTATAGGAGCATCCAGCATGTTCACCTCAGATCAGCAGCCCTTCCCCGTGAACGAAGACGGGTTGCACAAGCTCTACGACCCGGAACAGTTTGCGAAAGCCATCGCCGATGTCATCCAGGTGATGCAGGCCAATCGGGTGGAACCGTTGAAGGCGATGGTTCTTGCACTGGAACAGCGCGGCCCGTATCGGCTCCTGTCGCCCTTGTTGACCCGTCCGTGGGTGGACATCCGCGACCTGCTGGAGAGCAACTACCCGCATTTCGCGGAGGTGATCGAACCGGTCAAGCAGGCCTGGCACCTGGCGTATCACAGTCATACCGCGTTCTCTTTGCCGCCCCTGCTGTTGTTGGGGGAGCCCGGTATCGGCAAGACCCATTTTACCGCCCAACTGGCGAAGTGTATAAACATACAGTACCTCATGCGCTCCATGGCCACCCTCTCCGCGGGCTTTGTACTTTCGGGCATGGACGCCCGCTGGGAGGATGCGCGACCGGGGATGATCTTCACCCAGTTGATGCACGGCGATACGGCCAATCCGCTGGTGGTGCTGGACGAAATCGACAAGGTGGCGGGAGACCGCTATCACGACCCGCTGGGACCCCTCTATGGGCTGCTGGAAAGCGAGACCGCACGCGCCTTCGCCGACGAGTACCTGCCGGTACCGCTCGATGCGAGCCGCATCAACTGGATCGCCACAGCCAACCGGATCGAGGATATCCCCGAACCCATCGTCTCCAGAATGCGCGTGATCGAAGTGCCCAAGCCCGACTATCCGGCGCGCGTGCGTATCGCCTATCGCCTGTATGCCGCGGTCCTCAAGGAACGGCTCTGGGGCAAGGTCTTCTCGCGCACCTTGCCGCAAGACGTGGCGGAGCGCCTGGCGGAGATCGGCGATACCCCGCGCGCCATGCGCCTGGCGTTGGAAGAGGCCTGCGGCAAGGCTTCGGTACGGGTCTGTGCGCTCACCCGGGAGCGGGTCTTCGGGGTGTGTCTGCGTCCGGCTGATCTGGACATGGGAAGATCGTCCGTATCCCATGGATTCGGATTCATTCCACATCAGAAAAGCATTGCATATACCGGGGGTGTACCAGCCATGCCGCGCCCGCGCCGTTAAGTGCGGTCAGGTCCATCAAAGAGAAAAGGTTTCAGGGGCTATATACGGTAGAAACGAAGCCAGGGGAAGAGGCTATATGTCGCAAAGCAAAGCACAGAAAACTCCACCGGAGCAGGGTGGTATCAAAGTCGATAAGGCGGCGCTCCGGCACCATGAATCCATCATTGGTGTGGGACGGACGCTGGATCTGAAAGCCTGGTGGACCTTGAACCGGGTCATGATCGGGGTGGCTGCCGCCGGATGGGCCGTCGCCATGGCATTGGCGATTGCGGCGGCGGATCTGGCTCTGCTGCACACACCGGCCCCACAGACTTTCCTCGACGTCTATCACGGTACGGTGTCAACGCTGTCCATGGAGGCCGCACATGGCCGCTGATGAGGTAAACGCCTCCAGCCGTGCCGCGCAGCAAGGAACTATCCAGGGCGTGGGCCTTGCCCCACAGGAAAGCATCGTCATCACTCGCGCCCTCTGGTCCAACAGCTTCAAGGTCATGACTGCGGCGGCGCTCGGTGGCTGGCTGGTGGCGGGGGTGCTGGGATTCACGGTCTACAAGCTTGCCGAACGCCCCACCCCGACCCGCTACTTTGAATCCATCAACGGCCAACTGATCCGAGCCGTGCCGACCGATCACCCCATGCTGTCCGCTGGCGATATTCTGACGGGCGCACAGCAGGCGCTGGAAGGTTCCTACAACATGAATTTC
>JAKAVW010000258.1 GCA_021827445.1 Pseudomonadota bacterium | reverse complement strand
CGGTCCCAGTGAGGATAATTTGCTTATATAACACTAGTGCGACGATCTTGTGACGTTTTTATGACAGTCTACGTCCGCTCAATGGCTGTTTCACTGAAAACGGAGCCATCCCTGGCATCATGGCCATTACACCCGCAGGGCCGACCGGACGAGTTCCGGGCGGAAGAATCCAGTACCGATTCCCCTTTTCCTTTGCCGCCGCTGGTGGGAGCATGCGGCCGCACGAGGTGACGCTGCCGCCCGCAAGAATCTGGAAATGCTGGCGCAGTGGCAGCCGCGAGTCGTGCCGATAGCCTTCTCGATCCGGGCGATCATCGACGCGCAGGAATCGGCTTTCGCTTACGGTGGGAGGCCGCCATGAACGAAGAAGTTACATGGCTTCCATTTTTAGTCTCCTCATCGTGAATTGCTTTTCTCTCGAAGTATTTCCTTAGAAGCGATATTTGAAGTAAAAGCGATTACTGAAATACGGATTCTGATAATATGCATAACCAGTTTTATTTTGTGCTACAGATATATCCGTATAATCAGCAACATAAAGCCCCTTGAGAATGCTGGAAAGATCATAGGAGAAGCCCAAATCCATCGACCAGAGTTTCTGATTGGGAACAGCTTCACCCGTTGGAAAGCCGTATGCACCATTATAGGAGTAAACACTCCCCCCAAAGCCATAACGAACCAGATACCGAATAAAGCTGGCGTTGAACTTGAGCTGGTTGGCAAAAAAACCAAAGTTGGACGCTATGCCATACGCATACCCAGGGCCATAATCCGAAATACCGGTTTGCATGGTAGTGGTATAAAGTGTCCCGCTGATATCATTGTACGGATGAATCATGCCGCCATGTCGAAAAGAATTATAATTTCTGGGACTATAATCTGCTACCAGTGCCACATTATCATCGTAATTTGTACCGAATTTCACCCCGATTCGACCGCCGTAGACATGGGCATCTACCGAATCTGCATTTAACGCATTCAAGAAGCTTGTACTTACTCCTGAATTTCCTTCGGAAACCATCTGGAAATTTCCAAACAAGGAAACGCCGTTGGAGATCGGACGGCTGATTTCAGCCTCTCCGTAACACATATTGGCAAAACCATAAAAATGGTAATCCCAGACCTGGAGTTCCAGATGGTTACCTAAGAATGGGGTTTGGTAGCGTGCTCCTAACACGTAGAAACCATTGGTATGCGCACTGGTATACCGATTACCCGTGGTGAACGTTGCACTGAAACGACTGGCATAACTGTACATACGTGCAGCCATGAAACTCAGTGTTGCGGGTGAACCACCAATGGCTAAAGGACTGTTGCCAGACCACTGTTCATCCTTGGGGCGACCAATGATGTCCACGACTGTACTGATCCCAGTAAAAGCCCGTGGATTATACGTATAATCATCCCAGTTGGCATAAGGAGTATTGATAAACTGACGGCCACCCCGGATGACAAAAGGACCATGGTGATATTGCAAATAGGCCTGGCGCACTATGGCGATGCCATGACTGGGATAAGGGCCAGTCAGTTCCGGATCTTCATGCTGATAAAAACCGGTCCAGGTGGCAAAATCTCCGCCGACCCCCAGACTGAATCCTGCAAATTGTGGACTGTGCACATATAGATGACCGCCCAGAGCGAGCGAATGCGTGTCTTGTCCCGTATGAGCATGATTCAGATAGCTGAAATTAATAATCCCCAACATCGCGGAAATTCTGCTGTCGGAAATAGCACTGTCGATGAGGGCGTTGGAAGGGATCAACGAACTTGAGGGCGTCCCCGCCGTGGATAATGCGGGCATCCCAAGACTAATGACACATAATACGGCCATACTACAGGCCAGACTATTTCTGGATGGGTTTCTTCCGGAAAGTGCACTACGAAATCCATATTTATACTTTTTAATCATGGAATTCTTCTTACCCCAGACCCACGAACCAGCGGAACAGCAGGTTGTAATCCATCTGCTCCATCAGTTACCGCTCCGGGCGGATGCTGAAAAAGACTTGCAGCAGCAAGGCACGAAGGAGATGCCCCGGGGGAATGGAAGGACAGCCAAGGTGTGAATAGATGCGCCTGAAATGACCGTCCAGTTCCGCAAGGGACAGGTCCACGATCACCCGAATGACACGTAGAGGATGATCCGCAGGAACCCGCTGTTCCGGCGACAGATAGCTGAACATGCTCTGTGTCTCCACTTTGCCACTGCGCATCCCTTCGTCCTCCAGATTCCTAAGCTCGGGCAATTATATCACGGCCTTTTTCAGTAGCCTCCTAGGGATTGAGTGGGTGGAAAATGAGAAGTTGTCGTGAAGATATGTCTACTCCTCAAGTCGCTGTGTCCTTGTGGTTCGTCGGGGTGGGGAGAAGAGTGTGGTCACGCTATGCATAATCTCACCGCACCAAAAGCAAATGAAGCAAAAAATTACACAATCCGGGCCTCAAATTATAGACTATCCTCGATCTGCTCCAGGGTCTTACCCTTTGTTTCTGGTACAATCCATAGGGTGAACAGGATCGCCAAAACAGTCATTGACGCATAAAATATGAAAGTAGGGCCGCGTCCAATCATCAATAACAAGTCTAGGAATATACCGGAAATCACCATGTTTGAGACCCAATTGGCAACGGTTGCAATACTCATGGCCCTACCTCGGATAGCGAGCGGAAAAATCTCAGAGATCATCAGCCAGAAAATAGGTCCAAGGCCAATAGCAAAAAAAGCGACAAAGATAGCAACCATGCCCACGATGATATAAGCCAGTGCACCGTGAAGCTGTATCATGAATCCAATACCAATAACAATAAGACTGACCAGCATACCACAGAGGCCAAAAAGCAGAATTTTGCGGCGACCGGCGGTATCCAGTAACCGCATTGCGACGCTTGTCATGATCACATTGACGGCACCAATACCTACGGTGGCGAGAATGGAAACCGAAGCCGAGGATAAACCGGCATCCTGAAAAATGGTCGGTGCAAAATAAATAACCACATTGATGCCCGTTATTTGCTGAAAAACTGCCAGACCGATGCCAATAATCAGTGGCTTACGAACCTTACGTTCCAGAAGTAACGACCAGGGTGCTGCCCGACGGCTGCCCTCAACAACATCGCGACGTAGATCTCCAAGCTCTTCGGAAACATCCTGACGTCCCCGCAAAAAACGAAGTCCTGCCGTCGCCTTTTCTATAAGATCACGCCCCGCCAACCATCGCGGACTTTCCGGCAGGATCATCATCCCCCCAAGCAAGATGAAGCCGGGAATGGCACCAATTGCCAGCATCCATCGCCAACCATCGGTGACACCAGAGAGCATATAATCAACTACATAGGATAGAAAAATACCCACGGTAATATAAAATTGATTGATGGTTACAATGGCACCGCGCCAATGCGCCGCTGTGATTTCTGATAGGTACAGAGGGGTAATCATGGAAGACACCCCAATGGCGGCTCCTACCATAACCCGGCCCAGGAAGAGAACGGGTATGGTCCAAGCCACTGAGGCCAAAATCGCACCTGCTGAGAAGAGAACGGCGGCAACGATCAGTACGGCGCGACGTCCGAAAGCATCTGCAAGTGCTCCGGCAAATGCTGCGCCCACGGCGGCAGCGGCCAGTGCGATTGCAACAAATAGCCCCTTCATGCTTGCATCAAAGTGAAAAACATGATTTAAAAACAAGAGAACACCAGCTACGACACCTGTGTCGTAGCCAAATAGCAATCCACCGAGCCCAGCGACAATTGCAATCAAAATAAATCGCCAGTCCTTCCTGGGTTGGCGTGTCTCTGTCTCGCGCATCCGATAAATCTCCTCATGAGAACTTATGGGCATTTTCAATATCTTTTTGTATGATTCCCCGCTAGTTGCAGAGAACGCAATCACGCTTGTGGCCAGGATAATACCACGCAGATTGTTGCATGAACTTTTATTCTAACGTGCAACGCCTAAGTGCAGGTCGATAGCGGTAGAGAAATTCGGAGAGTTCTGGAACAGTCACTTTGAAATACAGGTTGCCGCAAAAAAACAGAGTCGGTATGGAGCACATCCAGGGAAAAATCAACGCAAGTCCTTTTCAGGTTTAGCTGTCTCAACCCGGTTCTTCGTCATTTCAAGCCCGGGCCTTCATCCACCTCTGCGATGCCGTTCGCTGCATCGAATTGGCCGTCGATCATCCTACGGCACCTGGTGAGCGGGTCCGGGTTTTCAATCAGACCACCGAGACCCATCGTGTTCGGGATTTGGCGCGATTGATCCATACCCTGACCGACATCCCCGTGGAATTTGTGGATAATCCCCGCAACGAGCAGGCCGAGAATGAATTGCGGGTGGCAAAACCAGGGCCTGCGGAATCTGGGACTGGAGACCGTCACTCGCTCAGCATTGCCAGAATTAACAGCATTTTTAGAATTACTCACCGCACCCAATGCGGGTGTCCAAAGTCGGCTTAGGATCTTGGTCACGCTTCCCGGCTCAATGGTCTGCAAGGCCAGCCAGCGCCTTGGGATGGGCATACCAGCGCAGCATACCGCTCAACGCGTTGTCCTCATCCAGGTCCACCGCCAGCGCCGCTGCGGTCTTGATCGGCAACACGGCACCCGTGAGGCGTTCCGCCCAGTTTCCCAGATGGGGCTGATGACCGACCAGGATCAAGGCCTTGGGCTGGGGATCCAGATCCCGCCAATCGCTGGCGAGAACCTCCAGATCGCCCGCCGCTATGGCGTCGTGCTCCCGAATCTTTTTAACCGCAAAGGCATTGGCTAGGATATCGGCGGTCTGGCGAGCACGTGGCAAAGGGCTGGTCCAGATCACCACCTTCCCTGACACGCAAAGTCGCAATCCTTTCGCCATCCCCTTTACCGTCGAACGTCCTGTAGTGGTCAGTTCCCGCTCAAGATCAGACGGCCGCGCC
>JAKAVW010000257.1 GCA_021827445.1 Pseudomonadota bacterium | reverse complement strand
AAGTCCGGCGGCGCGGGTGCGGCCCTGGATGGCCAGGCGTTGTTTCTGAGCACCCGAGGGACGGCGCTCTCCCGCAAGACCTTCTGGGCGCTGCTGCGCCGCTATGGGGAAGCGGCGGGGCTGGCCTTGCCACCCCATCCCCACATGCTGCGGCATGCCTGCGGCTTCGCGCTGGCCGACCAGGGGGCGGACACCCGGCTCATTCAGGACTATCTGGGGCACCGGAACATCCAGCATACGGTGCGCTACACGGCCACGAACCCCGTGCGCTTCGAGAAACTGTGGCGGTGATGGTGGTTGACTTGTTTGATGCTCTGCACTACAACAAAGACAACACATAATACATGGTAATAATATGGCAAAAGTTAACCTTTCAGAGGCTGCTGGTTTGGCCAATGTGGCTAGATCAACGCTTTACTCTTATATAAGGTCAGGAAAATTAAGTATTGACAAGGATCATCTTGGAAAGCCACAGATAGACACATCTGAGTTGATCAGGGTGTTTGGCGCCTTGCAAGACAACGACAAAGACAACAAAAGAGACATAGAAATAACACAAGATACAGTGACAATACAGAGTGAAAACGCGGCGTTGCGCGCAGAAAATGAAGTGCTTCGTGAAATGCTGAGGATTCGCGAAGAGCAACTCCGTGAACATCAAGAGCAAGAGTCATGGCTCAGGCAACGCCTGGACTCGTTGGAGGCTAGGTTTCTGCCTGGTCCCAGTGCCAAGTCATGGTGGACACGAATTTTTGGCTCTAAGGGATAAGTTGAAGGGGCCACTTCACTTTTCTCCGAATCAGGTGCAAAATGATAAACGCGTTTAACATGTTTATCACGAGGTTATTATGATTGGGGTTCGTCTGTCCAGCGACATCGAGAAGCGTCTGGATGCGTTGGCTAAAGCGACAGGGCGCACGAAGACCTATTACGTCCGTGAGGCTATTTTGGAGCATCTGGATGATATGGAGGACGCTTATTTGGCCGAAGCAGCCTTGGAGCGTGTCCGACGCGGGGATGAGCGCGTATTAAGCAGTGAGGAATTCTGGCGTGGTCTGGAGGATTGAGTACGCGGAGTCTGTTCAGAAAGACGTGCGGAAGCTTGATGCACAAGAGCGTAAACGCATCCGAGACTTTATCGAGGTTAAAGTCGCCAACCTGGAGGATCCCCGCAGTTTAGGTAAACCGCTTTCAGGAGGTCTCAGCGGTCTCTGGCGTTACCGAGTAGGAAACTACCGTATTATTGTGGATGTTGAGGATCGTGATGTACGCATTCTCGTCGTGAAAATAGCCCACAGGAAAGAGGCTTATCGTCAGTGAGTGGTCACCTGCGCCCAGTTCGCCATTTGCAACGCGACTTTTTCGTAGCGGACATTCTGGACACCTCACCCAAGGATGATACTGCCAGTATGGAGCATCCACTGTTTGCTTTGCGTGCTGGCGATAGAAGGGTTCGTCGTTATAATCGTAACGGCATTACTGTAACAATCAAGCCAGGCTTTGATGGCTGTGCAACAATCCATGATAAAGATGTATGGATTTATTGCATTAGTCAGTTGGTTGAGGCAATGAATCGCGAGCGAGAAGATGTCGGACGTACCGTGCGGTTTATAGCTTATGACTTCCTTGTAACCACAAATCGTCGTACAGATGGAGACAGTTACAAGCGGCTTAGTGATGCGCTTAGCCGCTTGCGTGAAACCACTATTGAAACCAATATCGAGACAAAAAGCCAACGAGAGCGCAGAGGTTTTGGCCTCATAGATTCATGGGCTGTTATCGAAAAGAGCCCATCTGATGACCGCATGGTGGCTGTGGAAGTGACACTACCAGACTGGCTTTATAGGTCTGTGGAGGCGCGTCACGTTCTAACCATAAGCCGTGATTACTTTCGTCTACGTAAGCCACTAGACAGGCGTATTTATGAATTAGCCCGCAAGCACTGCGGAGCACAACCGAAATGGCGCGTGGCCATCGCAACGCTGTACGAGAAAAGCGGCAGCGCCGATGCCATTCGCAACTTTCGAGGTGCTATAAAAGGGTTAACAGAGTCTGGAGAGCTTCCAGACTATCGAATGGTATTTGATGCCGATGCTGATGCTATTACCTTCTACCCCAAGACGGGGAAAAAAGGTGCGATGGCACAAATCCGAGACGTTCTCACCAAGTCGAGTAGCGGAACGACTGGAAATTGTCGACCGCGAAAAGGAAGCGCTGACGGTGGATAACTTTTTCATGCCTGTGGATTAGCACGTGGTTTCACCTGCACTAATCTGTGGATTAGCACGTGGTTTCACCTGCACCTCCATCGTGGTTTCACCTGCAGCAATGGCTCTGCAGGCCAATAGCCACAAGCCTTCCAGAAACCGTAACGCGCGCGCGCGTTTTTAACTTTAAGAAAAGCTTTTAACACCTCCGGCGGTGGAAAACCCAACAGCGGGAGAAAGAAGGAGCGCCCGCTTGCCGCCTACGGCGCCGGGCGCAAACATCCCCGGCGGGGAGCCTGCCGCTCCCCCTGTCCGAGCCTTCGGCTCGCCGGATCGACCCCCTTCGGGGACTACGTCCCCCCATGCCTGCGGCATCGGCTCCCCCTTGGATTTTTATTCAAGAAAGAAGGGGGGGGCGTAAATGGCCCAGAATCGGTTTTTGATGGCTTGAGGTAGATTTCCCTTACCAGAACACATTGCGTGCGCTGTAGGGCAAATCTGAGGCCTTGGCGGGGCTGTTTCTGTGGGTGGACGTGCTTGGCCGCGATTGACGGCAGGTCTGTGGCCGTTTTATGCCCTGTCAGGGGTCCTCTTTGATGGTCAGTATCTCCCAGATGTTGATGTTTCTGCCCTTGGCGTTGGTTCCGCAGCGGGGTGAATGGATTGTCCGCTTTTGAGCCAGGTTCAGCAGGAGTTGATTGGCGCGAGGGTAAGAGAGCTTGAGGGCGTCCGCGACTTCCTTGCAGGTCTTGGGGTCGCCACGCAGGCAGCGCAGGATGCGGGCGTAATCTTTTGTGGTCATGCTTTGCATGACGGAAATGCTAATCATGGCGGGTAGTATCTGCAATCGGCGGGCGTAGGTCAGTCATCCAGTTTGGGCCGTGTGCTGGGGTCGTTGCGCAGCCAGCGGCTCCAGAAATCGGCGTTGAGGTTTTGGGAAGGTGAGGCTGCTAGCCGTGACGATGGTTTGGATGGTCGGCGGGGCTTTTGCGAGCGGTTTTCCCAGGCTGACCAGGCGGTGGTGTAGGTATCGCCTTCTGTGCGGGTCCAGATCGTCGCCCTTTTGCTGTAAGTCGGCACTTTCCGGGTTAATCCGAAGTTGCCCGCCAATCTCAGCACATTGCCGATAGTGGTTGATGAGAGATCTATGGATGTGGCCAGCTCCCGTGAGGTCATGGGGCTTAGGAGGGCGGCAACCACGACGGGTACGAGTTCTTCAATGGTTTGCTGGGGATTTTCGGAGAGGGGGTGCATGGCGGTCATTTTCAGGAAGCCGGATCAATATGTCCACCTGAACGCGGTTTTAGTTGCGCGATTTTGGCGTTAAGAACGTTAAGCCGATCACAGCGACGATCCACTGGGGCGCAGCCTGGGAAATTTGCGTGCCCCGTTTATCGCGACCGAATGCCTGCTAGAATGCCTGCCGTCGCCGGACTGGAGGCTGGCGCGGCTGTCGGCGATTCCGCTGCTGTTGTTGGGGTTGGCTGGATTTTTGTGGTGGAAGGCGCACTGAAGGGATCACTATGCCCAGGCACGTTGATTTTAGGCCGTCCGGATTGATCGAGCTTTTATTGTTGGTAGCCATCGCCGTCCTTTTGGGATTTGCGGTGGTCCCGCATATCGACGCTTACTTTTACCGGCTCAAGGCGGAAACCGTGGTGACACAGTATCTGGATGCGGTACGTGCTGTGCAGCGCGACATTCGTCATGCGTCCGCCGGGCGTGTCCTGTATTTTGTCCGGACAGATTCGCATCCCGGCCTTTTTGCCAATCATGGAAAACTGCTGCACCATGCCGCCACCTATGCCGTGGGCAGCAAGTATGCGGAGCCTGGTGTTATCTATCTGAGCCATGCTTCCTTTATCCTGGCGCCGAATATCCGGTTTGCAGATCACTATTTCCAGCGGGATCCTAATCTCATATTTCTGTACCGGGATTGGTCTCGTGTGGGCAGGCCGTTGCAATGGCCTGCCATGGAGATCTCTGGGGACGCGGCGCAAGACGCCGGATCGTTCTGCAAAGGCAATCCGGTAGTGGTGACGGTCGGGATGAATTTCGATTATCGAAACCGGAACAGGAATATCCGAAGCAAGGTGGGGGCGCTTTTGCGGAAAAACGGGTTCAAACCCCATAACGATACGGTGGCCGTGGCCATCAATACCCAAGGCGCCGTATGCAATATCGAATGAACGGCTCCCGCTAATCCTGACGGGACCCCTAAAAGATCAAAAGCCTAATCAAAAAACGGAACGCCCCATGTTGGTCAGGCGTTCCGTTCTGCGCTCTGGGGGCTGCTAGGCTGATTTTTGGGTAAAGGCCAAGCAATACCCGTTAGAGGAAACCGGACCAGCGACCACCTTGCAGCAATGCGGAGCAATGAAATTTGCGCACACAGCGCAGTGATCTTTACCTTTAGGGTGATCCTGATAACTCAGTGTGGCCTTGGGTGTCGTGCCTGGGCATTTCCCTGCCGCCATGGCAGTCCCAGCACCCATCATCGATCCGACAGCTACCGCGCCGACCGCCACAGCCATCCCTTTCATGGCGTCACGCCGAGAAATCTTGTTTTCTTCACTCATTTGATAGTCCTCATCTTGATCAAGGTAAAAACACTCAAATCAGACCTTGAAATCCCAATCTTGTTCCCAATGGTTACAGACGAACTTACCGGCTATCTGTTCTAGTGGCAGCCTGACATTGTTAACGCCTTTT
>JAKAVW010000256.1 GCA_021827445.1 Pseudomonadota bacterium | reverse complement strand
GGGGATTTCGGCGCTGTAGCTAGAAAGAAAATTTTATGGGCTTGGTAACAGGGTGTCAAGCCGATGTGGCTTAGTCTATTGAATTGATCTACTATTTCAGGCAAGCGCGGCATTAATGCTGCACGCTTGCTGAGATTGCTTGGATATAATCGTAGTGCTTTTTCTTTGCTGCTGGATTGTCCGAGATGGGCGGAAGATCGCGATTTTTTACAGGGATCACTTAAAACTATGGACACCACCAGCACGCTCCCTAATTTTCTCGGTCTGCATGATTCGGACTTTCAGTTCATCAAACGCTACCGGGTTCTCCTTGAGGCGGAAACCGGGGCCCTCGCACACGATTTCTACGAGTATCTGCTCTCACACCCGGTCACCGCCGCCGTCTTCCGGGATTTCTCCCGCGCGCGTCTGGACGCCCTGATGCAGAAACAGGCGGAACACATCAGCGGACTTCTGGCCAGTCACCTGAACAAATCCTGGCGGGAGTCCATGCGCAAAATCGGGGCTCTGCACCACCGTCTGGGCATCAAGCCCTCCTGGGTCGCCGGCGCCTATATCCTCTACTGGCGCCATTGGCAGAAGGTGCTCCAGGACCAGGTTCCGGAGGCTGAACGGAATGCGCTGCGAGACGCCTTGTTCCGTCTGCTGATTGGCGACCTCATGATCCAACTTGACGGCTATGCCCGCGCCTCTCGCGAGACCGATGCTGATCGGTTGGCCCTCTTCGATGTTTTATTGGGGGTGCTTGCCGTTCCCCAAGGGGCGGAGTCCCAACGCCCGGAGGCGTTGTTGCTCCAGCAGATCTGCGAAGCCCTGCCGCGCAAGAGCGCCAGCGTACGCCTGGCTGGTTATGTGGTGAGTGGTGCCATGGGAGATGTATTAACCCTGGAGTGCATTGCCGGTCTCCCACTGCCGACTCTGCAACTACCAAAGAATACTGGAGATCCTTGCTGGGAGGCACTGGAATGCGGACAGACGGTCATCCGGTCCGTAGAAGATCCGCATGCCCCAGAGTGGATTAAAAACCTCCACAACCGGGTTAAAGAAGTCGGGATATTTCCCTTTGGCGAGGAGGACCTACGTGGTGCGATCCTGATCGGAGCGCGCGAAAAAGGATACTTTCGTCGAGTTGGATCAGATTATTTTCATGCGTTCGCCCATCTCGGCGAGATGGTGCTCCAACTGCGCAACCAATCCCTGCGCGACCCGCTGACTGGTTTACCAAACCGCACCCTCTTCCTGGACCGTCTGGAAATCGCCCAAACCCAGGCGCTGAGGAATGAGCGACTCCTTGGCGTGGCGCTGCTCGATCTCGATGGGTTCAAGCAGGTGAACGATCGGCTCGGGCACGCGGCCGGAGATCAGTTGCTGCTGGCCGTAGTGCAAAGACTACAAGGACATTTGCGCGCCGGGGACACCCTCGCGCGGATGGGCGGCGATGAATTCGGGCTGCTGCTGCCCGGCCTGGATAGCGTGGACAGCCTCGGAGTTATTTGTAAACGCCTACTCGCTAGCATCCGGGAAGCGCTGAATATCCATGGCGAAGCGGTCAGCATCTCCGGCAGTCTAGGAATCACCCTCTATCCTCTGGACGACAGTAACGCCAGTATGCTGATACAGCACGCCGATATGGCGCTCTATGCCGCCAAGGATGCGGGCCGGGACCAATTTCATCTGCATACTTTGGCCCTGGATGAGGCCGTACAAGCAGAGACGGAGATGCGCGTCATGTTGCAGCAAGCATTGAACGACAAGCGTTTGATCCTGCACTACCAACCTATTGTATCCAGCGCCGGGGAGGTCCTGAGCGTGGAAGCCCTTATTCGCCTGCAACACCCGGAGAAAGGACTGCTCCCCCCAGCCGCCTTTTTCTCCGCCCTGGACCACCCCAGCCTCGCGCGTTCTATCGGCCGATTCGTCCTGGAAACGGCATTACGTCAAGGAGAAGCTTGGCGCCGGGAAGGGCTGGTATTGCGCATATCGGTGAATATCAGTGCCCGCCACCTGCTCGATGCCCGCTTCCTGGATGATCTACGGGAAATATTGGCCAATCACCCGGACATACCCCAAAATCAGCTAGAGATTGAGGTCACCGAGTCGGCGCCGCTGATCGATATGGCAGGCGCCCAAGTCCTCCTGGCTGCCTGTCATCGCATGGGGGTGCGCGTCGCCCTCGATGATTTTGGTACCGGCAATGCGTCTCTAACCTACCTCCAGCAGCTCCACGCCCAATCCATCAAGATCGATCGGAGTTTTGTGCGCGACATGATCAATGATCCTAAAAACCTTGCCATCGTCGCGGCGGTGATTACCGCCAGCCGCATGTTGGGTCTGGATGTGATTGCTGAAGGAGTGGAGACGGCAGAGCATGCGGCACTGCTCACCAAAATGGGGTGCAGCTATCTGCAGGGGTACTATTTTTCCAAGCCGCTCCCTCCCGAGGCCATTCATGCCTGGAGCACCCGTTTTCGCCCCATCCTTCAGGTGGGTGATGTCTCAACATTCAACGATATCCTGCCGCCGATTCTGGAGGGCCATACCCTGCGCGTCCAGATGTTTCTCCGCGCGCTGCGTCACGAAAACCCATTCCCGGCCCATACTCTGGAAGAGGATGCAGAGGATTATTGCCATCTTGGACGATGGCTACGGGGAGATGGCGCACGTATCTTTGGTCAGACACTGGATTTCGCTGGCCTACTCACCCGCCATGAACGAGTGCACCAATTCGCCCGTGCCGCCAAAGCCCTTCTGGATGCCGGGGATACCGTGGGGGCCATCCATCATGGATGCCTGCTGGAAATAGAGAATCGTTTGCTGTTGGCTGAACTGCTGGGCATGACTGGGCAAAGCCGGGATGGACACCCAATGATCGCCGGGAGCCCGTTGTAATGCACCGAATTTCCGCCATGGTTCAGTCGTTAACGGAAAAAATGGTGTCAGCCCGACAATAGGGCGTCTCGAAAAATCTTCCCATTGCGGATCGTGCGATTGTCTCCTGCCGGCAATATGGCGCCACCGAAGATCGGCATAATGGCGCCATTATGGTGACCCCAGGGAGGCTCCATTATGCCACCCCATCTAGCGCACCAGTCAGGCTCCATTGCAGAGCAGCATGTGCGTTATGGCAGCCAAGATGAGCGAATCCAGCGCATTGAACGCAGTCTCGAATGCTCATGACCTGCTAGATAATACGCGGTTCGGTCCATTCCAGAACGATTCATCCCGCCGAGACGACCATGGCGAAGCGCCCCAATGCGCCTTGTTCAGCGCCTATGGCGTCATTAATAGGCGCCAGGCGACGGGGCCGCCGGTGGGGAGTCCAGAACCAAGGGCCGAGGCAAAACCCGAAGTACCGCCGGTGGTATTCTGACTTGCAGCCCCCTGCAACATGGCACGACCATTGAATATCGTTACCGAAGGGGTATAGGCCGATCCGCGACCAATGAGGTAGCCTTGAGTCACGACCCCTCCGGTGGGTGAGACAAAAGCGCCCGACGGAAAAATACCGCTGCTGAGATTATATAGATAGTATTCCGCCGTACTGTAGCCGCATGAACCGCTTGGCGCCGGAATAGTGACAGGCACAATGACGCTGCCTCCATTGATGAGCGCCTGATCGGTAATCGTGGAACCACTGGGCAAAGCAGAGATCGTGCTCGAAGGCGAGGGAGTTGCACCACTCCAGCTCTCCGCGCCACCACTATAGGCTGTCCAGAGGGGTGCCCAGCTACTATTGGTCTGTTTGAATACCGTAATACCATTCGGCCCCTGCACCCGCAAGTAGTTGGCACCCTGATAAAAGCTGCCGCCAATGAACTGAACATTGGACTTCAGACTGCTGCTACTGGCCCAGGGGGCGTAATTGCCAATATTGGTAAAATCCGTGCTAGGTATGGAAGATGAACTGGTAGCACTTAAAAGCGAGGTCAAAGTGCTGGCACTCATTTCATACACATTGCCGCTACTATCCCCCAGAAAAAGATCGCCATATTGGTCAATATAAGGTGTTGCCGTATTGGTGAATGGCAGCAAATCGAGTAAACCCGTCCCTGTTGAGACATTGAGAATGGCCAGATCACTGCCTGCCGAGCTGTTGAGCGCAAACAAGGCCCAGGCTGTGCCATAGTTGCTGGCAGAGGGGTTCTGGACCTGATAAAACACCGGCGCGCTGGGTTGGGGCTGAGAATAGCCCGGCCAACTCACTTGCGCGATCACAGAACCCAGATTGGGGGTCGTGCTTCCAGTAAGCTGCAAATCATAGCCGATCACCCCGCCATTATTCGCCGTGCCCACCACATAGGTGTGCCATCCTATATTTGACCCTGTATTTGACCAAGCATCGATGGTGCTGAAGTCGCCCATGTTGTTGCCTTGCCAGAAGGTTTGATAATTCTGCAGAGCGGGCAGCAGACCGCCTGGCATCCAACCCCAAAGCAGGGTGGGAGATCCGGTGCCGGTATTGTTATAGCCCAATGCGTAGAGAAAACCGTCATTGTCGGAAAAGAGCACGGCTTTTTGCCGGCTCGCATCACTGGCGGCGAAGCTCAGATAGCTGCCACCATTGCCAATGAGGTTGGCGTTATCGGGTGGAGTGAGCACCTCTGCCGGTGCTGAACTGGGTAGCCCTACATACCAGCCGGATTGCCGCCCGCCCAGATATTGTCCGCTATTGTACGAGGGATTGATGGTGTATTGGGCGATATCGCTGGCTGTCAAGGCGGTAGTAGTGATGCCAAATGCCGTAGAATCTGTGGATGCCACGGCGGAAAAAGTCGAGGGCGTACTTTGACCTAATGGTGTTGTATATAAATTGCTACTTCGGGTGGCTGCGGTCATGACATTGTTGTTAGCCGTCCAGCTATACGTACTGCTGACACTGCCATTGCTCGTAACGGGATAGGCGTATAGATCTCCTTGGCCGGT
>JAKAVW010000255.1 GCA_021827445.1 Pseudomonadota bacterium | reverse complement strand
GTCCAGATCGCCTGCATCCTTTATCAACTGGATGACCGCCAATACATCGCCCAGTTCGTGAATGAGACGAACACGATTGTTCCCCGCTTCCGGCGCGTCCGGGTGGACGCTGGCATACCCGTGCCGAAGAATCTTGCCCACGGCCTGCACCGCTTCACCCATTTCTTCCGATAACAACGCCAGTCGCTCCGCCTGGGCATCACTCAGCCCGTTACTGAACCGCCCGTTTTCGATATTTGCGTTATTTGCGTTCTGCATGTCACACCTCGCTGACTACATGACGAACTTTTTCCAATGTGACGATGGCAGCCTGGGATGCCCGCCATGCGTTCAGCACATCCGGAAGACGTTTTTTTATCCGCTCCAAACGTTCCATTTCCACCTGTATCGCCTTCATGGATTGCTCCAGTTCTTCCTGCAGGTCGGAACATACTTTCTCCATATCCATAATGGACCCCCTTGTTGTCGATTTCAGTCCGATCCCGGAATGTGGATTCGCCTTCGTTTTCGGTGGTCGCAATGACTGGTCCGTGGTATTTTTATCTACCATTTCCACGCAACGCTCACCATCCCGTATCGGTAAATCCCGTAACTGAAACCGCGCCACCAGAAAGCTGATCGCCTTGGAAGTCTGGTCGCGCGTCAAGCCGGTTGCGTTCGCAATCTCCGTCAGCGTATGCGCATGAAGCAGACTAACCGCCATACGCACCCGTCCAACCTGCGTGTACTGTTGCAAATTGATGTTTATCGTCGTATCCGGGATGACGGCAGGCTTTTCTGAGATTACAGATTCGGAAATGTCCGTCGGCACCACGGCCGGTTCCCGGTCCATCACCGCCGGACTAGCGGATAAGTGAGGTGAAACAGCAGGGACGGTTTCCCGTTTGACACTTTTCGCAGACTTCGTGATCTCCACAATGGTCATAGCCAACCCCCTTTCATCCCGATGCAGACGCAGTTTTCCGGACTTTTCCATGCGCGTGAGCATGGAGCGCACCACAGCATCCCCGGCGCGTACCGCACACACCACCTCCTGCACATCCCGAATACCAGACTCCACGGCTTTTTCGATACGATCCGGCAAGCGTCCACCATCAAATCGGGGGGCTGCGCCCGGCAGGGCTGCACCCGGCAGGGCTGCACCCCCGCAGGAGGATGCGTCCCGGCAGGGAGCTGCACCACGAGATGGAATTTCATCGCGCCGATAGGGGTGTGGCGGGATATAATCTTCTCTGGGACCGCTAGGCAATCCGGCAGGGCGAGCACTGATGGAACTCTCCAAAGGATTCATGCCGCCCCCTTGCAGGGTGCAAGCCCTTGCAGGGGGGCAACCCCTTGCAGGGGTGCAAGCCCTTCGCGGGAGGCAAGCCCTTCGCAGGCTGCAAGCCCTCCGGGTGCAAACCCTTCGCGGGATGCAATCCTTCCCGTTCGCCTCAGTAACTGTTCCACCAGCACCGGGAAATCCATCGGATCGTCGATAACCGTCACCCCATGATCCGGGGCTTCCAAGCCTTTGTAGCCGCGGTCCAGCAACACGGACAGCAAGACTGAACTGACCGCCCTGCTGGCGTTGGCCGGATGGTCGTCGAGGAACGCCACGGCATCCAGATAATGCAAGACATCCGCTTTTTCGCTGGCGGACGCGGCATGACCTACGCACAGAATACGCTTCGCCGGGATCAGACCATGCAGTGATCGCGCCCGGGATTCCCAATGCCGTACACCAATGCTGGTCACCGCCCAGATCGTGCAGCCCAGATCCTCCAGGGCATAGATCAGGTCCGCCGCGTGTACATACAGAGGCAAGCGGGACCACTCATCGTCGTGATAGGCCCGCCATACCGCGTCACATTCCTGCCGATTCAGTCCGTACCGTGTCCGTAACTGGTGATCCTCATGGACTTGCGCGACAATGCGGCCCAACACCCGCTCCGCGCATTGCCGCCAGTGCGCGTCAAAATCGGTCAGAACACCATCCACATCCAAAGCAACAATCCGGTTCATGTTGACTCCTTCGTTTCACTCTTCAACGCGCTTTCCATAAGCCCGTACAGTGGCCTCGTCCATTCATGGCTCAACAAAACGGTGCGAGCGAGATTGCTGATAAGGCGTTGACCAATGCATATGCCTGACGATTCCATAAAACCCGACGAAACCCAACATCATAACCAAAGCAATAATCGCCATAACGGTAAATGCTGCATGGTTAAACTTTATCTTTTCTATGACTGAACTTTTTGATACGCCTAATTTCCTGTAGGCTTTTTTATAAAGATAATATACTACGAATGCCCCTAAAAACAGGGTGCAGACAGAGAATAAAATCAGTATTATTTTATAGTTATCCTGGTTCATGCCAAGATCGGTCCACAAGTGAATAGTGGCGTCATGAAAGATCATTTTGGTGGGTCTCCTTTACGGATTTTCGATAAGCCTGCACAACAATCTCGTCGATGTTCTGCCCGTTCTGGTGCAGCATCATGGCGAAGTTTGCCACATCCACCGGATCGCCTTTCTCCAGGTGCTCCACCAGCAAGTAAGTCAGGTGGGCAGAAGGAGCCGCCTGCCAGCCGCCGCGCCCCTTTTCCTCACGGGAGCGACGCATTTTGGCTTTCATCGCTTCGGCAAAAGCATCAATGGCCAGATCGTCTGGGTGTTCGTTTTTTTCGGATAAAATCCGATACATTAGTTCCCGCACCAGTTCGCTTTTCCGCGCAGTACGAGTGTTAATAACATCGTCTGGTAACGAAACATGCAATTCAGACGCCGCTTTTTTAATGGCACATAACGGTCCATCCGCTTGTTTATCGCTTGCGGACAGCCCATCAAAAATCTCTAGCGCCTTACTCAACAACTGCTCACGATCATGTACTTGCATCACTTGCCTCCTTCGGACATTCCCGTACCCGCAAATCTTCCGGCCACTCGTTTATGTCCGCGCCAGCGCGGTCGCGCAAGCTCCTGGACACCATGCACACCACATCAGGGTCCACCTGAAGGCCAGCACCGGCGATGCCGTTTTTCTCGTCTACGAATGCCGCGCCAAGCTGCTTCATGTAGAAAGACACACCGGACGCAGCGCAATCGTCGTGTAGCTTGCGCGCCCACTCCGCGTGCATAGGGCGAGCATTTTTCATCCCGGATTCCCCGCCACAAACTACCCAGTCCAAAGTCGAAGGAAAGTCTGAGTGATTGGTAAATCCACCTTTTGCTTCATTTAGGTCTGCCGATGGACCCCAAGTTATGCAGTTGGCTTTATTCCAATATCCGCCACGCAGCACATCTACTCGATGCTCACGTTTATTCGGCCAAGCAACGCGCTCCAAATCGACAAAATTTAACAACGGCTCAGCACTGACCCAGCGCACGGCGGCGGGGGTCTGTAGCAACAGCGGAATGCGCTCGTCGGCGGTGGCCTGATCTTCGACCGAAACGCCCAGCCAGACATTGGGCAGGGGCCACTCCGGCAGCCCCGCATCATCGCCACCCCGTGCTGCGGCAATTTCCCGCATGGCCGACCCACGGCGTGTTCACGGTTGTCGAAACCCAGATCGAACCACCGCAGCATGCGCTCCGGGCGCTTGGTCAGCACCTGGAACGTGTGCCGATTCGCCAGTGCCATCACCGCAAACACCTTGTCGATGAATGCGTCCGGCACTTCCTCATGAAACAGGTCGGACATGGAATTCACGAAGATCATGCGCGGCTTTTTCCAGCGCAAAGGCTGATTCAAGCGATCCTCATGACAGGCCACGTCCGTAAACGCACGGCCATAGTAATTTGTCGCCTTGGGATTGGCGGAAAGCCTGCCCCATTCACGCTCGGCGTAGCAATTTTTGCAGCCTTGCGACACCTTGGAGCACCCGGTTATCGGGTTCCAGGTTGCGTCTGTCCATGCGATACCTGTTTTGTCACTCATGACGGCAATCCGTTCCAGAGGGCGTTTCCAAAAGCATCCGTGTTGCACCGGAGAGAGTCTGGTCTCCACGGTCCCAATCTTTGACTCGGTGAGCGCATTCACTGCATACACCAAGGCCAGCCTTGTAATCGACACGCACCCACCAGCAACCATGCTCGCAAGCCTGGAAATCGTTACAACCGCATTCAATGCAAGTTGCCAATTGATTAGTCATATCCGTTCTCCCGCGATGACGATTCACTATTTTTTGTCGCATGCCTGGATGAGTGATGTGCGTTATGTGCGATGATGGGAGTGGTCGCAACCTTGATGGCTGTCACCAAAGCGACAGCACCCAATATGACCAGTATCATCCGAAAATAGGCCATAAAAGCTTTACCGATTTTGTCGTCATCCATTTTTCTAAATCTCCTAGTCCGTAACACTATCGCTCGCTTAAACTATCGCTCCGCAGCCGCGACAGTCTGGCGTTCCATACGCTTTAGGTGTTCCCGGTAGCGATGTTGTATCTGATCCGGCAAGAACACCCTTTACGCCCAATTTGCGATGCATATCAGTTCACCCGCGACACTGGTTTGTGGCTAAAAATGCGTCGCTGCAATCGCCTCTGAGCCTCCAAAATAGCTTCCAGACGATCCGCCAGCCGTTCCAATTGCCGCGCTTCCTGTTTCGTTACGCACGTTCTGGCGTAACCCCTGGCGCGTAAAATCAGGGTTGCACCCTGCAAAGGGGTTGCACCCTGCAAAGGGGTTGCACCCTGCAAAGGGCTTGCACCCTGCAAAGGGCTTGCACCCTGCAAAGGGCTTGCACCCCGCAAAGGGGTTGCACCCCGCAAAGGGGTTGCACCCCGGCACGAGATTGCACTGGGTAATACACGGGTCATTGGCATGCTCCTTCTTGGTGCGACAGCAACCGCCTCATTTCCGCCATGGACATAGCATCCAGACTCGATGCGTGCGCCCAATCCTGGGTGTACCCGCAATCCGGGCATACCCATCCCTCTTTGGTGGCCAACAGGCAGCCG
>JAKAVW010000254.1 GCA_021827445.1 Pseudomonadota bacterium | reverse complement strand
GGCGGCCTGTCGTACCAACGGGTTGGACCTCACAGTCGTACCGGTTACAACGGCTTCTGCCCCCTCCAAAGCGGCCCGTTCAGCCAACAATTGTGCCCTTAATGCCTGAATTTCTTTCTGCGTATCTTGTACGCGAATAGCTGATGTAGCACCACTGGGTAGAGATGCTCTAAAACGGGCGAGATCACCTTTCAGCTTTTCCAGCGTAGCCTTTTTGCTGGCTACCAATTGTTGCAGTTGAATCACTGTGGCAAATGCTTTACGTACATACCGGACTTCCAGTCCAAGATGCGCTTCTGCTTGCATCAGTTGCAAGTGCGACTGATCGGCCTGCATGGTGGCCATAATCTGCCCGGCATGTACAAATTGCGTATTATCTACGAGTACCTTATTGAGTGTTCCCGGCGTCTGATCTTCCACGGGTATAATATTACCCGTGACATAGGCATCATTAGTGCTTACATAGAAGCGTTCATGAAAGAACCACCACGCCGCAACGGCTAGTACCATGATGAGAAGCAAAACTGAAATTATCATGACATGCCGGATGCGCCGTTCCGGTATGGGCGGCGATTGATGAACGATGCCCGCTTCATGCGTCATGAGCGACTTCCAGATAACTTATACCCGTCACCAAGAGCCGCGTTGAGACGCGTCCAGGAAGTGGCGTCGGCAATCTCCAAGGAATATTCTTGATTTTTGACTTGTGCCTCATGGATGCGCGCTATAAGGGTTCCTACTTTGTTGCTTATTCCTGCCCGAAAAGCCGAATCTTCCAATCTGGTGGTGAGTCGTGCGGCCATGATCATTTCCTGTTCTTCAGAAAGTTGTCGCCGAATCCGCTTCCATTCACTGAGGCGGTCAGCGATCTGACGTACGGCGTGGAGGATGGTCGCATGGTAGTGATCATCTGCAGCCATATAACGGGCATTTTTTGCCCGCAGTTGTGCACGCAACGCACCTCCTTCAAAGATAGGCAGAGAGATTACCGGCCCAACGGCATGAGCCAGATTCCCGGGGCTGAACAGATCTCCCAAATGAATACTGTTCCAGCCAGCGAAGAGAGCTATATTGACGTTCGGATAAAAGGCAGCACGTGCGGCCCCCACCTCTTGTGCAGCCGCTTCTATTTCCCAACGCGCGGCGACAATATCCGGGCGATGCGCGATGATTTTCAAGGGTAAATCCTTAGGGACGGTGATAGTCTTCAGCAACGGGAGTGACGCCGTTTGAATGGTTTGTCCCCAATCAGGACCATGTCCCGCCAGTGCAGCGAGGGTATCCTGCTGAACAGCAATCTCACTCGTGATGTCTGCTACGGCCTGCCGTGCAGCAGTACAGGCCTCTTTCTGCAAATAAACCGCTTTTGCCCCGGTCAAACCCGAAAGCAGACGCTCCCGGTCCAGGCTCAAGAGTGCCTCGTGGAGCTGTTGTTCCTTTAGGATCTGAGCGCGACGCTGGATGTCACCAATCAGTGAAAAGTAATGTATGGCCACATCTGTGGATAAGCGTAAACGCGCTTCTGCTAAATCTGCTCGGGCAACACGAACATCGCCCAATGCGGCACGTATTTTGTCGCTATCCTGACCCCAGAGATCCACATGGTATTGTACTTCCAATGGATTTAACTCGGTATACAACACACTGCTGCCATTGGCGGTAGTATGCAGTCCTTGTTTCGAGAAATATTCCTGAGTGGTAGAGGTACTCGCCGAAATATGTGGCAACAGGCTTGCACGCTGATTAGCTACTGCTGCACGAGCTTCTAGGATGCGGGTGCTGACTATCTCCAAGTCAGGATTGTTTCGCAGAGCGTCTTTCTCCAAGGCATTTAGGGCAGGGATGCTCGCCGTCTTCCACCAGTCGCTTTGCGGCCAGGCACCCGCTACCATGCCGAACCGGCCATTATAACGAGTCAAGGTTTGGCTGATCTGCGTTTTCTGCCCTATTTTACCGCCTGGGAGATGTCGGGGAAGCCGCGCGCAGGCACTGATCAGTAAGATGCTTGAAAGAAGAACAATCTGCTTCTTCACGGTTCCACCATCTCCTCCATGGCTAAGCGGGTGCGCGCATCAGGTTCCGCAAAGGTTACATGCTTGGCAAGCAACAGCACCATGCCAAGCAGGAGAAAGGCCCAGCCGGCAAAATGAAAGATTTCATTAAAAGCCAGCAGTGCCGCCTGGTGATCAATGCTATTGCTGATCAATTGATGCGCCGCCCTGGGCAGGATACCCTGCCGTTGGAATATGTGTTGCGCGGACCCGAGTTGCTCTCGGGTCATGGCGTTGCCTTCTCCCAGAAAGTGGCGATGTAATATCCGTCGGCGATCCCACAAAGCTCCAACTATGGGTATCCCCATGGCTTGCCCGGAAACGCGCAGGAGATTCAAAAAAGCACCACCCCGCATTTCGGCTGTGCCCCGAAGGCCGGACAAGGCAATAGCAGCAAATGGGGGAAAGAGAGCGCCGAGAAAGAGACTTACCATTGCCTGAGGCCATAAGAGTTCGTCCATCGAAGCGGGCCGGTTATAAGAAGACACCCAAAAACTCCCAATGGAGAACCCGACGAGTGCAATGAAGCCGACGAAGCGCGCATCTAGCCTGTGGATATAACGATGCGTCAGCATGGACGTCAATTTGGAAAAAATCGCCAAAGGCAGCAAAAGCAACCCCACCAGCCAAGCGCTATAACCCAACATTAGCTGGAATTGTACGATGTAGAGCGCCATGGTGCCCTGAAAGCAAAGCGCCGTAAGGAATAGTCCAAGGCCTCCGACCAGAAAATTGCGGCGGCGAAGAAAACGTAATGCTAGCAGCGGATGCTCACTATTCCATTCCCACACCATGAAGTATATCAGGGCGGCTGTACCTGTGAGCAAAAGGGCGATGATGGTTGTTGAACGTAACCAGTCATCTATTTCGCCAAGATTGAGTGCGGACTGAAACGCGCCAACGCCAATCAAAAGCAGGAGCAAACCCACCCAGTCCAAACCAGGATGACGATGCTCGATTTCACGACCGGACAGAATAGTTGCGATAATCAAGCCGGCAGCTAATGCTATGGGGATATTCAGATAAAATAACCAGCGCCACCCCAGAGCATCGGTGATCCAGCCACCCAGCACCGGGCCGAGGGTAAAAGGGGTGATAGCAGCCATTCCCCACAGCGTGAGACCAATGTTACGATGCGGCGGGGTATAGTGCCTCAGGAGCACTCCGAGCGAAAGAGGTATGGTGATGCCACCCGCATAACCTTGTATCATGCGAGCGGCCAGAAACCATCCATAGTCATGAGACACTGCGCATACTGCGGACGCAAGAGCGAAAGCGAGAAATGCGCCTAATAAACTCCGCATTTCACCCCACCGATTGAGAAACCACGCTGCCGTGGGGAAAGCCAGCGCCATCGCCAAGAAAAAATTCGCCTGCGTCCAGTCCACATAGGCAGGGTTGACTCCCAGACTGCCTGCCACGCGGGGAATCATCGGCAGATATGCGCCTGTATTAAACAATACCAGGAAGTGGCCCAGTCCAATGGCGATGTTAAGCGCAAGCAACATTCCTGCACCGAGAGGTGCAGGGTCTATACGCGCTCTAGAGGATACGGTGCTCACGGTTCGTTTTGATTGATCTTTCGGAGGATGTGCAGAGATAATGCCCCAAGTGCTTCCATAGAACAAATTGGAATAATTTATCTTTTCCATAGGAGATGTCGATAAATATGGATACCGAACTACTGCTGACCTTCCTGACGGTTACTCAATCTGGTGGGATCAGTGCAGCTGCCAGAATCCTCCACCGCAGCCAGCCGACGATCACCGAACGTTTGCAGCGACTGTCTGATATGGTGGGAGAACCGATCTATATCCGATCCGGGCGGGGGATAGTTCTGACCCCAGCGGGCGAGTCGTTAATATCAACGGCACGCCGCATGCGCGATGTGACTAACGAGTTCGAGGATGTTGTACTCCGTCGTCAACGCTTGCAAAGCGGTATCCTGCGTATTGCTGCAACCAATACCGTAGCCAGTTATTTTCTGCCACAGCGATTGGCGTCCTTTCAAAAAATTTATCCAGATATTGACATCCATCTCCGTGGAGGAGTTACAGAATGGAAGGATATCTCAATCCCGGATTGGGATTTATTTTTTCTCGAGGGGGGCGTGGACATTGAAGCGTTACCTTCTTATTATTTGATTACGCCCTGGATGCAGGATGAAATAGTTACGATTTTCCCGGTGGGCCATCCGTTGCTGCAAAAGAAGATCATTCGGTTGGAAGACCTGATGTCTTACCCCTTGATCTGGAGAGAACGTACATCCGGAATTCGACGAAGTGTCGAGCAGATATTTTCTAGTGAGCGTCTCGCACCTAAACAGTCGATTGAAGTAACGGGGGTTGAAGCAGTGGGTACGGCCGTAGAAGCTGGTCTTGGTATTGGATTTGTTACCGCGGCGGCTTTGAAGCACAGAAAAGAATGGCGGGTCTTAGCTAGAAGAATACCATATCCGGATGGTATAAAATGGACGCTATATCTGGCTAGACCGCAATCTATATACCAGTCTATTGCCATGCAGAAATTCTTATCACACATGAATGTTTAACGGTGGCCATCTTATTTTTCGCGTAATACTTATCGGCTAGCGCAGATCTTTCTAGTTTTGAGTACATAGGATAAAAACCGCAGACCCAATTTGTGGCCGCCAAGACCATCATGTCAAAGATCGTCCAGAGGATATCCAGAACATGCGCTCCAACCGCGAGCGGCCTGAGGAAGCGCAGTCCAGAGGGATTTCTGGTCATTGCGCCGACCCCATAGTCCTTGCCAGCGCCCAACCAATGGACATACCAACCGCCTGCTCCGCCCGTATTCTCTCATCAGTGCGTGATCAAGGTTGCCGAGGAGATGAATAACCGCCTTCCCATCCGGCGATGGATTTCACTCGTTCATGGTCTGCTT
>JAKAVW010000253.1 GCA_021827445.1 Pseudomonadota bacterium | reverse complement strand
TGATGCTTGGGGGACTACTCTGGATGGGTCAATTCATCTGGTTCCCTGGTGGTGAGGCGCTTCTCGGGCTATTCGTTCACGATACGCAGCTCCCAACCAGGGCAGATGAAGTCTGGGCGGTGAATTTATATCGAGAGACCTTTTCTCCAGACTGTGGAGCGCGCTGGGTACAGTCTCTTATGGTGAACATCGCTTGGGCGTCGTGGGCTTTCCTTCTGGTTTTGACCATGCTCGGCACATTATCCGTGGGGGGTCTTCTGCCAAAAACGCCCGTAATCCTCTGGATGGTGGTGGGTGATTTTCTGCTCTGGACGATTACCATGACGCTGCTTCTGCTTCTCCTGATTGTGGAATTGATGCTTCTGAAACGGAAAGGTGTGTTGTTGAATTTTCGTTCTCGGAGGGCACGATGGATCAGTGCGCACCCCGCACCGAAAAACAGTTATCCATTGGGAAAGCTGCCTTGGTGGTTCTGGTTGGATAGTGGTGGGTTTGAAACGCTCTTACGGGTGACGGTGTTTCTGGGCGGTTTCCTGACATCAATTGCTGCAATCTTCTATTTTTCGCACACCAGCGATCCCAAGATAATCACAATAGAGGGCTTTTGGAGCATGTTATGGCTCTGGACCCTAGCTATAACATGGCTGACCATCCCTCTGACCATCTGGCTATCGCATCTCGACTGGACACATCGCAATCGCGAGATCCTGTTTCTGTGGGCAGGGAAGCAGCGGTAAAGGCAGGTTCGCCGGGCGCAGCCCCGCCGGGCGCAGCCCAGATTATCCCCCCAACCCTTGATCTATACCCTCTCAGAATTCCATCTGAGAGGGTTTTTTCATGTCGAGTAATCCCGATTACCTGGCCGCGCGTCAGGAATGGCTTGAGCGTTATGGCTCCTACATCTCGCAGGCAAAAAACTGGCGCATTGTCGCCATATCGGCTATCGGCATCGCCGCCCTGTTTGGGGCGGGCATGGTGTACGAAGCCGACCGCGTGCATGTGGTCCCCTATGTCGTTCAGGTAGACAAACTGGGCAAGTCCGTCGAACTGGCGCAGGCGGTGCGGGCCGGGTCATTCGCCCAGCCGGTGGTACAGCACATTATTTCCCGCTTTACCTGGCTCGCTTTTACGCGCAGCCCGGACAAGTATGTGCAAAAGCATTTTATCAACGAGTCCTATCATTACATCGCATCCAGCGCGGAATCCCCGCTGGATGCCTTCTACGCGCAGCATAATCCCTATGCGGCCTATTCCAACAAAACGCAGGGCAATACGGTCACGATCCAGAGTGCTGTCCCCGTTGGTGAGGTGACGGCCAAGGGTGGATCGTACATCGTCGATTTCCTGGTCAAGCACTATGGCCCCCATGGCGGCATAGATGGTGAGCAAAACTGGCAAGGCACGGTGACCTACGCGACGGTTCCGCCCTCGAATAACCCGGATGTCCTGAAAGGCAACCCATTCGGCATTTACATCACGCACTTTGCATTCAGTCCACAGATATAAGGAGACGACATGAAAACCAGGACATGGCTCTCTTTAAGCCTCGCCGCCCTGCGGGGTTTGGCCCTGACGGGATTGGCCCTGCCGGGGCTGGCTCTGGCAGGAGTGGATACCAATCTGCCGCCGGTTATGCCCGTAGTACATCAAGGCGGGAAACCCGCTCCGGCAGGGGCAAAAACGCCCGCGCACGGTTCGTCCGCAACAACCCTCACGCCAGGCGCTGCGCTGTCGAACCCATTGGCAAACCAGAAGGTGCCCGCCATTTCCCCGGCGGCTGCCGAAAAAATGGCGTCGGCGCATGTGTGGCAACAATCTATCGCCACGCCGCCCGAGGGGCCGGAAACCCCGGAGACGGCCATGCTTGCGCGGCAGTCTCTGGCGGCATCCCACGCCCTGGACCACACCCCGCCCGTGATCAGCGGCGCGAATGGCACCATCCACAGTCTTTCCGGTCGCCCTGCGCTGGTCTGCTCCCCGCTGCATACCTGCATCATCGAGTTGCCGGACGGCGTGAAGCCGGTAACGACGGTCGGGGTCAGCAAGTCCGAATGGAATGTGCAACAGGCACTGGTGGGCAAGCAGCCGGAAATCTTTCTGAGCCCGAAATTCAAAGGACTCCATCAAAATATCGTGGTGGCCGCGACTGACCATGGCCGCCCTATCAACTATGAAATCCGGTTGGTCAGCGATGCGGTGCATTACATCCCCGCGTTGAAGATCGAGGATAGCGGTGGCGAAGTCCGTTCGTGGAAAAAACCTGACGGCAACACGCGGACGGAACAGTCCCCTACTGACCAGAAAGCTCAGACTCCCCGTGTGCTGCCGCTGCCGAATGTTCGGCTCGATCACGTCAATCTGCACTGGCGCATTCATTGCGGAGGAGGCGGCTGGTTCAGTTCCAGCGACTGCACACCGATTCGCCCATTGCGGGTATATGACGACGGTACGCATACCTTTATCGACATGCCCCAAGGTCTGGCGAGTCATGGCGGTTTTCCCATCCTGCAGGCCCGCAATGCCAGCGGGCATCTGATCGGGGTCGATACTCAAATCCGGGGCAATACCTACGTTGTTGATTCAGTACCCGCCGAAATTTTGTTACGGCTGGGATCTGAAGTCGTCACCATCAAGCAAGAGGGAAAGTAACCATGCGTACCACATTAAGTCTGCCGAAAAAACGGACGATGTTGATTCTGGCCACGATAGGCGTGGTGGCAAGCGGGCCTGCTTCCATCGCGTCCACCATGCACCCTCCCGGAGTGGCCGGGCAATCGTCGCCCATCGCGGGGACCGTGAATACCGCCCAGATCTTTCAGCGCAGTCTGAACATTCACTATGGCGAACCCATTGAAGATGTAGAGCGGGAAGCCGCACGGTCCTTCGCAGCCGGTACGCTGTCGCACTTGCCGGTATTCACCCGTCCAGGCGGGGAGGTCATCGTGCCATTGGGCCAGGTGCTGCCTGTGCTCCAGACGGCACCTGGTAATTTCTCGGTCGTGATTCTCGGAAAAGGGGTCCAGCCAGCGTCACTGGTTGGCGCCCCCAGTGCGGAATGGGTCGTGAAAGAAACCACGGCTGGTCAGCATCCCGTGCTGGAAATCATGCCCCGTTTTGCCGGAATCAAAAGCAGCATTCAGATCGTGGCGACGAGTCCCCACGGGTTTCCGTTGACGTACACCGTGGGGCTGGTCAGTGATACCGCACGATTCACCCCGGTATTGTCTTTTTATCGGGTCCATCACGTCATCGTCCAGCGCGACGCGAACGTTTCTGGAGAAGTTACGGCACCCGAGCAGGTCAACCCGTCAGTGTTGCCCATCGCCAAGGCCGCGCGGACTGAACCGCATGTAAACGCCACACACGCGGATCTCGATTGGACGGCGATGTGTTTCACGGGCGACTGCAAGCCGATCCAGCCGATCAGTGTGATCAGCAATGACAAGGAAAGAATGACGTACATACACCTGTCCACAGGGAAAACCCCGATGGTGTTGGCGCGAAACAAGGCGGGGCAGTCCTTGATGGTCAGTTACCGCATGGACGGTCACATGCTTGCCGTGGATGCCGTCCCCTACCGTATCGACCTGCTTACGGGCAACTGGAATCACCTGGCCGAAATGCGCCTTACCAATAAGGCGGGGGAGTAACGATGAGAAGCGGAAAAGAGTTGTTCTCCGGTTTGCTTCAGAAAAAGAAAGCCACACCATCCACGATGGATAGCAGTAAAGGCCCGCAAGCGGGACAGCCGGTTGATCTAAAGCCTGACCCCGACCAACTGGCGACGCGCATCAAGCGCACCCCGCTCTATGTTGCGGCGGCGGTCATCGGGCTTGGATCTTATGGTGGGTATCTCTATCTGCAAGATCACCCGATGTTCGGAAACAAGCATCCAAAGTCCCAAGCCGCGAAAATCAATCCGGCATCAGGTAGCGGCGCCCCTGCCACCCCATTACACCCGAAGCAGTATTCCAAGCCTGTCACGCCGGGAGGAACGTCTGACACGCCAGCGACTGGCACCACGAACAGCGGTGCTCTGCGCAGCAGTACTGGCCAGCGCACCCAAGAACAAGCGCCCCCCTCTGGCGCACCCAAAAAGAACCCTTATGCGGCCCAGGACGCCGCCTTTGGGGCCGCGCTGGGCACCGGGAGCGGCGGAAGCGGATCGGTCGGCGGCCTGAGCTGGAAAATGCCGAGCGCAGCACCGTCACAGGCGCCAACAACGCTTCCGGTTGCCACGCCAACGGCAAGCACAAGTAGCGGAAAGAAGAAATCCCCGCCGCCCCTGGTGACGCGGGAGACCAGCCCTTACGAGATTCTTTCCGGATCCGTTATCCCGGCAGTTTTGCAGACCGGCATCAAGAGCTACTTGCCCGGTGAAATCACAGCGGTGGTGAGTCAGAGCGTCTATTCGTCCGTGAATGGCGCGACGCTACTGATCCCCGCCGGATCCAGGCTGGTGGGCACCTATGACACCCAGACGGCCTTGGGCGTCAACCGCCTGGCCGTCGCATGGACCCGCATCGAGTTCCCGAACGGCACGTCCATGAACCTGCCGGGATACGAGGGGGAGGGCGGTTCCGGATACGCGGGTTTGAGCGGTGATGTCAATGATCACACCTGGCTCATCTTCAAAAACGCGCTGCTGCTCTCGATCGTTGATGCGGGCATGGCGGTGGCGAGCCCGACCAGCACGGTGAGCACCACGACAGGTGTGACGGGCAACGCAGCACTGCAGGATAGCGAGCAGTCCCTGGCGCAGACCTTTGGCCAGGCCGAAGCGCAGCTGCTGCAAAAGTACATCGACATCGCACCCACGATCACCTTGCATCCCGGTCAGCTGTTTTCGGTGGTGGTGGCCCACGACATGGTGTTCCCAGGCCCCTACGACCCCGCAATGCAGACCGGAGCGGCCAGCACCGAGCCTGCATTGGGGCCGAAACTGAATCCCTACGGGTTGAATCCC
>JAKAVW010000252.1 GCA_021827445.1 Pseudomonadota bacterium | reverse complement strand
AACCGGGCGGTCACCCTCTGGGGTACCCTGGCGGGAGAGGCCTTTCTGGGCGTTGGCTCCGCCCTGCTGCTGATCGATCTGCTTCACCCCCTCAATGTCTGGGAAATCCTGATGCCCTGGAATCCCTTCTTCCTGCCCTGGTCCTGGATCGCCTGGGGTACCCAGTTCATCGTCTGGGCGATGGTTTTCGGCCTGCTCTACATCTGGCCGCTGATGATCGATGAACCATGGTTCCGCCGCCTGCCGCTGGTGGGACGCTGGCTGAATTTCTGGTTCGAACTGCCGCTGATCAAACTGGTGGGCGTCTGGGCGCAGAAACTGCGCACCCCCATTGCCTGGCTGGCCATCCTCTGCGGAGTAGGCACCGCCGTGTATACAGGGCTGCTGCTGCGCTCCTTCCCGGCGGCAACCCTCTGGGCCAATGACCTGGTGCCGCCTTTGTTCACCGTTTCCGCTTTCTCTACGGCACTCGCCTTTCAATTGCTGGTACTGTACGGCGTACTGCATCAGCATGACGCCCTGGCCCGCTGGTACGAGCGTCTGGACATGCTCCTCATCGCAGTGGAAATCGTGCTGATTTTCAGCATCATGCTGGTCATTTTGCCGGCCAATCTCAGCGGTCAGGCCACACTGCACATCCTTCTGCATAGTTGGGGCTGGATTATAGGCTTCTTGATTATCGGTCTGATTCTGCCCTTCCTGCTGGAGATCAAAGGTACGTTCAAGGGTTGGAAGGGCAGCGCTCCGGTGATCCTCACTGCCTGTATGGTGCTGCTGGGCGGCTTCCTGCTCCGCCATTACTTTCTCGCCAGCGGAGTGTACGTCTTCCCTTGGGCCAATGCCGGCCACGACGGCGTCCTCGGTGCGGGTATCTATCATGTCCTCACCAGCCACTGAAGCGGGTGTGCATGCGGAGACCTGGCGCTTTATCGCCATGGCCTTGGCCGAGCCCGCCGCCGACTCCATGGAGTTGATCAGCGAACAACCCTATCAGCCGGAGTGGTTGACCCCAGCCTTGGGGGAATTGGCCACAGTGGCCCTGGATGCCTGGCAGGGTGAGCATACCCGGCTGTTCACCTTCCCCGCCGTCTGCCCGCCCTTCGCCTCCCCTTTCCTGGAGGACGGCATGCTGGACGGTCACCGCGCCGGCGAACTGGAACGTTTTTATGGACAGTTTGAGCTCGCCATTCAGGGGCTGCCTGCAGATTACCTGGGCACCATGGCGGAGTTTATCGGCTTTTTTCTGGAGAAGGACGATACGTCCGCGGCGGCCGATTTTTATCGGGAATACTTGGCGGACTGGCTGGATCGTTTCTGCGACTGCCTGGAAGGGCATGCCGAGTTCACGTTTTATCGGGAGCTGGCTGGCGAAATCCGCCGTCAGGCTAAAGGATTGCGCCCATGAACTGGCAACTCATGGCGGATCACGACAATCTGGCGCAGATCCTGGAGGAGGTGTTTGCCGGCTGGCATCAACGGTGCTTTGCAAACAGCCCCAATGTCCATCCGGGACTCTCTGTCGAGATACGGGATTTGCAAAAAGTGCAGGACTGGTATCTGGCCTATCTTCTGACACCCATCGCCCTCTATCGCCTGGCGATCCCCCTCAAAACCCCCGATATTCCCCTGCCTGAAGGCTGGTCTGCCGCCGCACGGGTGGATCAGCCCTGTACCGGCCTTGGTCCCGCCCTGACTCTGAAGATTCCCGGCGTGCTCGGGCAGGGCCACATCCAATACCTGCCGGAGATCGGGCATTTTCTCTGGCAACCGCTGGTCCAGAACCTGCGCCGCTATCCTGACGCCGCCGCCGTGTTTGCGGCCTGGGAGGGCGTAATCGACCACCGCCGCAAAACTCGCGCCAGCATGCAGGAACAACAGCGGTGTGACCGCCGCGATTTTCTGCGTAGGCTGATGCCGGCGCCCAGGGAGCCATGAGCAATCGCCGTGAACCGCTGGCCGATACGGAGGTCACCTATTGTCGGAAATTCTCCAGAGAAACGCGTCCACTGCTTGCCGGGATCGGTAAGGGACATCGTTCCGCCAGGACTTTCTGCCCAGCCGTGGCCTTGCAGTAGAGATCATACGCAGTGATGGGAAGTCGGTATTGTTGTATCGCAGCACAGCGACTCTGCCATTGCGCGTCCTTGTTACAGGAAACATTGAATCCCAAAAGATCGGCCCAGGTCCAGGCTCGTACTGCCGACAGATAGCGTTGCAACGCCGCAGAATCTCTCACGAAGAGCGCAATCCGTCCGGATTTGAGGCTGTGATCCTTCTCATTCATGTCGTTGTGGATTTCGGGCAAATCATCCACTACCCCCACCAGTTGTACCTGGCCCCGGCCATCGGTGATGGCGATGGAACGCACGCTACCGTTGCCCTGCTGAAACCCCCAGAAAAAGGTGCTACCGTCGGCAAATTTGACGTGCGCTGGGGGGTACTGTTCAAAGGCACCCAGAATACGATCCGTCAGATTGATGTACTGCGTATTTTTTGCGCCATTCGTTTCGCCTATGGGCTTAACATAGGCATTACCGACAAATCGGGCAATCTCCGCGTCGGGAAGGTCGACCTGGAGTCGCGCATTGAGCGCAATGAGTTCCTGGTGGCGCGCCTTCATCACCCGCATGATGCACACGGTATCGTTGCCGCAGGCATCGCGCTGCTGGAGATACTCCCGCTGGCTTTGGATGATGCGTTCCTGTTTCGGGCTGCTGGGCGGGGTATTGCGCAAGGCGCGCCCAAAAAGCCCGGCATTATACATGTCTTCTTGCAGGAATGGCGCCTGGGCGTCACCCTGGATATGGCAGATTACGGCTGTAGAGCCTTTTGCTTTCGAGCAACTTCCTATAGATGTGGTAGGCGGCATGTCCTCCGCATTAGCTGAAACGGCCAAAGTCCAGGCGGCGATTGCCACTAAAATCTGCTTCTGCCAAGAATACGTCATGACCACATGCTCCTTTCCGGGTATCGAGAAAATAGGTAACGTCTTTCAAACAGGGCGGTACGTTTGGGATCGTTCGATGGGCAGGGGTTTCCCTTATCGGGCAATCGCTTTTCATCTACCGCTCTTTGCAGGAGCTTTCCCTCCCGTGCCCTGCGTTCTTTGTACATGGCACGATGATCCGGAATATCGAAATTTTGAAGTTTTGTTGCCAACGTCTGCCATTCTCCACTGTAGTATGAGGACCATGTGATATTCCTGGTGCTGTCCTGTTTGGTCTTCTTCTCCTTCTTGGCCATGGCATCACTGCTTCCATAGTTGTAAGAAAAGTCCAGAAGAACGGTTTGCGCCTCGGCAGGAAGTTGTTGGAATGTAGTGCCGATCTCGTTTTTCCTGTTGAACTGCCCCTCTACCTGCCTTACGAACCGGAATTCCACCGCCTGGGTGAGGAAATCCGCTTCATCTTTGGGAAGAGAGGGAGAATCTCTTTTGACTTTCTCTACTGCCGCCCAGCCTGTTAGTTTTTTATTCATATAGGGAGAAATTTTCTTAATTATTCTTTCATAGTTAATATGCTTCGGGTTACCATTAATTTTTATGTACGCTTGAAAATCGCGCCTGATCTGCTCTGGTGTCTGCCGAGCAAGATCAACGCCTTTCCCTATGGTTACTCCGCTATTTGCATCTGGACTATTATAGTGCCTCGTCTTGTCGATATGCCCAGCATTGTTGCTGTCCTCTCTATGGTATCCCGGAACATATCCTTCCACCCATACGCCTCCTTCGCTTACCGAGAGAAACGACCAGTCCACCTTGTAAGCCGAGGTGCAGTCAGACGCAGTTCCCTGCGGCTGCCTCGGCTGAGGAGCCGATTGTGGCACAGGCTTCGGCACCGGAGCCGGATTTTGGTAAATTGGGCTGTCGTCTCGCGGATAACAGACATGACTCTGCAGAAGCGCGAGGCGTTTTTCATAGGCGGCTCTGATGCAGGCAGCGTCGGTGCCACAGGCATTTCTCTTCCGAAGCCATTCCTTTTGGCCGGTTCGCGTGTCGGCGACCAGATGGGTGTAGTGCCCGGTGTCGGAGAAGACCTTGATGAATTTATGGTAAACAATCGTCAGGTCACGGTCCAAAAAGAGGAGCTTCTTGTCTCCGCAAATGGTCCGTTCGGCAGACGTTGACGCCCGGCTGCAATCCATGGCGTCGGCGTCGCCGGCGCCAGCCAACAGGGCACCCACGGCCAGCGTCAGGACGTTTACGGGAGAGACGACTGGAGGTCGGCGGCGCAGCATTTCGGCTCCTGAGACTGGTCGGCGATGTTCCATTTGGGCGCGGGCCGGAACAGAGCCGCGCCACCCGGAACATACCAAGCAGAGCCAGCAACGGGGCGGGCGCGGCGACGGCGAATTCGACAGCACTGGCCCTCTTTGGGCAGGCCGACGTTGATAGTCAGAATGCATAGCTCCCTTTCCGGCCCTGTCTGGGCTCTTTTACGAACGGCGGAGGTTCCGCCGGGAAACCATGTGCGCAGAACTCTGAAAGAGAAGCAGCGACAGGTCACTGCCGCATATTATAATCACTTTGAAAACAAAAAGTTATATGTTCACGAATCACACATCACAAGCATTAAGAGACTGTTTTATTTTTCATAATTTTCATATCGCGTTACATAATAAAATACCGTCAATGGCGCTAGCATCCCATACCTGGCGGACAAGTTCAGCGCTTTTTTGCTACCAGAATGCTGCAAGGCAACCCTCGCATCAGCGCCCTGGCGACCGATCCCTGCAGCCAGTGTCCCAAGGAAAAATGCGAAATATGCCCGATGATCAGCAGGTCGGCACCCGTTTGCAGTGCGTAACGGGCGATCTCGCGACGTACCAATCCCGCGTGTTGTAAGCGGTCCACCATGGCCACCACAGTCGGCCCCTCCACCATTAGTGAGCTATTTGCAAGCGATGCCCGCCACCCAGAAGTTGCTGCCGGGCGCGGTCGATATGCTCCCACCTGCGGTCCCAACTTGACAGAATCGCGAGGCT
>JAKAVW010000251.1 GCA_021827445.1 Pseudomonadota bacterium | reverse complement strand
CGAAATATACAGAAATATATATTTCGTGTAGAGTATCGCCATGGATAGGAAAGTCTTGCAGCACTTGATGGACGACATGGACCGGCGCGGAGTCTGGGCTTTCACGGTGCCTCGTCTGGGGATTGTTCTGGGCGAGAAAGGGGATGCGCTCAGAACGACGATCTCCCGTCACGCGAAAGGGGGCCTGATTCAGCGTGTCAGTCGCAACGTGTATGTGAACCCAAGAGCGATGAGTATGCCAGCAGAGCCTCTATTGGCGTTGGCGTCCTTTCTGCGGCCATTCGATTTTTGTTACCTTTCTTTGGAATCCGTATTGTCAGATGCCGGGTGGATTTCGCAAATCCCGTTCCGTTACACGATGATGACCACCGGGCGGAGTTTTACGTTCGATACGCCCTACGGCGTTCTGGAAATGACCCATACCCAATCGAAAGCGCCGCCACAGACGGATTTCGATTCCCGCAGGAGTATCCATGTGGCGAGCCCTGAACAGGCTTACCGGGACTTGAAGCGGGTACGTAGAAATCTGGACCTGGTGGATATCCATGAACACGCGGAGGCATCGTGATGGCCTTTCAATATACCTCGCTCCTGGAGACTGCCGGGCGCCTTGCAAAAGCGCATAACGCCAGTGTTCCGGCGGTGATCAAGGAACTGCTCCATTACGAAATCCTGCAGGCACTGGTGGAAAGCGGGGTGGCAGATAATTTGGTATTCCAGGGGGGCACAGCCTTGCGCATGTGCCACGGTGGCGTCCGTTATTCTGAAGATCTCGACTTTGCCGGAGGGGTGAATTTTGATCCGGCACAGATGGCCCCGTTCGTTCGTGAATTGGAGAAAACTGCAGGTCGTCACTACGGTTTGCACATGGAAGTGGCGGCGCACCTGCCAGATCCACATGACAAAGTGCCCGTGGCGCGCTGGAAGGCGAAGATCAGGCTGCCCGATGTATCGCGGGATGCCAAGCAAAGCTATTTTATTCATACGGAAGTGGCCAGCATTCCTGCCCACACGTCCGTGGTGGCCGTCGCCAGATCGTCCGTCATTGAGGAGATGCCGCAAGCATATCGCGCCATTGCGCTAAAAACAGAAACCAAAGAAGAAATATTTGCGGATAAGCTCATCGCCCTGGGTGCGCGCACCTACGTGAAGCAGAGAGACCTTTGGGATATCCATATGCTTGTTCAGGGTGGAGTGACGCCGCGCGATGATTTGGTATGGCGTAAGATGGCTGATTATGGTCTGGATTCTACGGCCTTCTTGGAGCGACTTTCCGCGCGTGCCGACCAGTTGAATGGTGCAGAGGCCAAGCGAGCGTTTCGAGGAGAAATGCTACGGTTCCTGGACGCACCCAAACAACGGCTATTGGCGGACGATGCTGTGGTGGATGGTCTGTTATCCGTAGTAGAGCAATCGGCAAGGCGTGCTATCCGGTCGCTCAGGAAGCATCCTGCGCATTCAGTCCCTGCGGTGGATGGCACGATACGCTCCAATCCACGGAGCGATGCGCGCGCGATTACCAGCATCGCGGCATTCCATGTGGAGTTGGGGCACCTTTCCCGCGACATAGAGGCGTTCAACAAGTACCCGGAGGTTATGAACGCATTTCAAAATAGTGATAAGTACGGGATTTCTATAAACATCGCCTTACAAATGATCTTTGATCAACACCCCAAACTTGGGGACATGTTCCAGAGATTGCAGGGTAGAGTTATGGCCTTACCAGACCAGATGATTCAGGCATCGAAAACGATGCAGGCGTTGTCCACCCAACAGCAGTCTGCCGCTCAGGCGGCGCTACAGAAAGATGTGGATGTCATCTATCGGCTTTGTGAGTGCTGGCCGTCCGTGGGCATTGATTCAAAGCTCGGCCAGACGACATCGACACCCACGGTAACACGGGGTAAACCATGAAACAGGGGGGAACTATGCGCCTGGACCGGCCGCTGGGTACAAATCCCGATTATCAGCCGCCCTGTTATGTGCATGATCGCATGGATTATCGCATCGGCAAGACGCGAGTGCTGTGCAATTCGTGGGGATATCCGGATGAGGGGAACGAATGAGTGTATGCCGTGACGTCACTGGATACCCCATGTGCCGAAAGCATCTGCGCCCACGGGGTGGCCTCAGCGGTAACACGGCTGAATCATCAACAAGTTTAACTTTACCAAGAGGTTCCTGCGGATGAGTCAAGAAACCGACCTGGAAATCTTCGTCAATGGCCGCTGGGTATCAGCGGGCGTTCTGCGTTGGAATCGGGGTGTTTGCGATCTTGAGATGGACCGCGCGTTTTTCGATGGCGGCTTGGGTGCTCCCCCTGTCGTTTCGTTGAGCCTGCCTGAGAAACAAGACCATTTCTCTTGGAAAGATGCGCAGGCACGAACCGCTGTCATCCCCCCGTTTTTGTACGATTTGCTTCCGCAAGGGCAGGCTCGTGATCACCTGATTCGCACCCTGCACGTGGAGCATCGGGATGATCGTGCCGATCTTCCGATTCTGCTGCATGGCGCGGCCAATCCGATTGGCCGCTTACGGTTGAAAACGGCTGTGGATTACTGGCAACCGGCATTGGATGATGCGAGAACACAGGCTGATCAATGGGCGTTTACCCAGGATCAGGTCACGATGCGGGACGAAAGGTTCGTGGAAGCCATGCATGCTTTCGGTTTTATTGCCGCAGGATCTGGGAGTCTGCAGGGCGCTGCGCCGAAGTTCCTGTTGGCTATTAACCGGGATGGATTGTTTGTGCCGGACATGCTGCTCGCAGATGCAGATGTTACCAAGCATGTGCTGGTCAAATATCCTCGTGATCCAAGGGGCATTGATCAAGACATCCTGCGTCATGAGGCCATGTTCCTAAATGTTGCCGCTCAAATCGGTTTAAGAGCTGGCGACGAACCTGTCCAGTGGGAACAGGATACGCTGATATTCAAACGGTTTGACCGAGAAATAAGTGGCTCACTGGTCATCAGGCTGCATCAGGAGAGCTTGCTTTCTGCAGGTGGTATCCCAGGCTTCGGGCAGATGGTAGACCATGAGTATTTTATTCAGGTCATAAACAATAAGGCGACCGATCCTCAGAAAGAGATCGCTGAATACATCAAAAGAGACATGCTGAATATCGTTCTTGGCAATACGGATAATCATGGGCGTAACACCGCATTACAAATCACCCAGGGGGGCGATGTACGATTGTGCCCGGTATTCGATATTGCTCCGATGTTCATGGATGCGAGCGCAATACCGCGACAAACCCGGTGGCAAGCGGATAAAGAAAATTCCGGGGTTGTTCGATGGGGCAGGGTAGTAGATGCGTTACCGGACACCATCAACCAGGATGCCGTCACTAAAGCGATTACCGACTTCATGGAAAAACTCGCGTCAGTGCCCATCCTCCTGAAGGAAATGGATGCCAATGAGCGCGCATTGGAAAGAGTGCGGCGTGGATTGAGACTGATTATGGATGGCCGGGCATCACCGAAACGTGACCTGATGCATGGACTGCGCCATGCGCGGGAGTCCGTGCTGGCCACCAATCAGGCGATGACCAAACTGCAAGGGCATATCGACTTCGTGCGGATGGATAAGAGATTCCCGGTGGACGTTCCCAAAAATCCAGCGGAACGGGATGCGCACACGCAGCGGGTGTTAGAGGTGCTGGACGAGCGGGTGCAGAAAATGGGCGTGCAACTGGAAAAGACCTGTGCGGTCATTGCCGACCTACCGGATGCCGAGCGGTTGCCGACACTGCTATCCTTGCGCAAGCGCATGTCGGATATTCATGGCAATCTTGGCACGCTACCCTCTCCGCAGGGGAGTGGTACGATTGCGGACAAGGCCGTTCAATATATAAAGAGCATCGCCGTTGCGACCAACACTACCTCCGATGCGTTGCCGAAAGCCTCTTCGCTCAGAGTGGCCACATCAGTAATTGTTAAAAAACCGGGCCCATAGGCCAAGGCAATGCCGCCCGAACTGGCGGACTGTCGGCGCCCTCCCGGGCGTTCCAGATGGGAACAGGGCCACGATTCGTCGTGGCCTTTTCCGTTATAGGCAGCCCATTTCTCCAGAACGAAGATAAACGCTTTTCAGAGGCATAAACAAAGGGTGTACCACAAATATTGAGGACACCCATGAGCAACAATCCACGGCATTACTTCGGCGACCCAGCACACATCCAGCGGAATACCTTTTCAGAGCTCTCGGCACTCACCGATAATGTCAGTGCAATCCGCCTACTGAAAATTCTCGAATCCGAGGGGCGGGATGCCACGGATGCTGAAAAGGCGGTCCTGAGTCGCTATACGGGCTGGGGCGGGTTGTCGAATCTCTTTGCTCTGGAACTGCCAGAAACCCGCTTCATCAACGCCAATCCGATAGGGGCCACAGCCACCGGTCCGGTCCGCAATGCATATGTCCGCACCATGATCGCGCTATGCCCGGATCTGATAGACCGATCCGATGGGTACTACGTCAATGTAGTCGAGAGCGCGACTGCGGAAAGACTGCTGACCGCTGAGGAATGGGCCTCCGCCCGGGCGTCCGTCAATAATTCACACTTCACTTCTCCGGACGTGATTTCCGCCCTGTGGGATAGCATCCTGCCGGTGTTGCCGGACGGCCCGCTGGAAATTCTGGAGCCCTCTGCCGGCATCGGCAACTTTCTGGCCTTTGCGCCGCCGTCGGTCATCGAGCGTGCCACGATTACAGCAGTGGAACTGGACCAGATCAGCGGACGGATACTGCAGAAGATTTACCCGGATGCGAAGGTGTATGTGCAGGGTTTCGAGACGGTTCCTCTGCGTAATGGGGCTTACGATCTCATCATTACCAATGTGCCATTTGGTGACTACTCTGTGCCTGACCTGCGTTATGGGGGGGGCAAGCTGTCCATCCATGACTATTTTTTAGAGCGCGGCATGGACTTGATCAAGCCAGATGGGCTGCTGGCGGCGATCACATCGCGGTATACGCTAGATCGGAAATACAAAAAAAACCGCGAAACCATTG
>JAKAVW010000250.1 GCA_021827445.1 Pseudomonadota bacterium | reverse complement strand
GCTGTGCATGGCAGTCTTTTTTACCCTGCGGTATCTCGGTGAGGGGCTACCCTACAACATGGGTTGGTGGGGCTTCACCTTCCCGCTGGGCGTCTACGATTCGTCTACCTATCTGTTGTTCAAAGACACCCATTATCTGCCTTTCCTAGTGCTGGGCGCCGTGTTCACGGTAATGCTGGCTGCCTTCTGGGGGGTGGTGACCCAGCGTAGCCTCGTGGGCATGTGGACCGGTTCCTTGTTCCGCGCCCCTTGTTTGTCGGAAGAGACGGGGATGCTGGAACCGGAATGCTCGTCGGAGACCGACCCGCGCAGCCCTTCTGGCTCCAGTAAGGAAACTCTCATGGACCGCTTGAGAAGCTAAAAAGCGCGCCGCCGGGCCACCGACAGTGCCTAGGGTGTCGATATCTTTATCAACGAGGCATAGAAAAAGGAGATAGTCATGAAAAAACCGATTTTAGCCGCGATTCTTTCCACTACTCTGGCGGTTCCCGTTTTATCCCATGCTGAAACCCTCAAGGATTGGCTCATGCAGAGCCAAGTGAGCGGCGACATTCGATCCTATTATTTCAATCAGCTCTATGGCGGATCGCCGCTGCCCGATAAGTATGCCTATTCCCTGGGCGGCATGCTCCGGGTGCAGACGGCGCCCGTCTACGGGATAAGCGCGGCAGTGGCTTTCTACACGGCCAACGATCTGGGGGCCAACGACACCGGCGGCGGGCAGAGTCATCTGGACCCTCTGCTTATGGGTGACCGCACCTCCCTCAACGTTCTGGGTCAGGCTTATCTACAGTACCAAGACCCGTGGGTGCAGTTGCGGGTGGGGAATCTGCTTCTCGATACCCCGTGGATGAACCCCTCGGACGCCTTCATGATCCCCAGCACCTTTCAGGCGGTAGCGATACGGGTGACCCCCATCAAAAATCTCCAGATCATCGGTATCCGTGAATTCCGCTTCAAAAACCGCATTCAGGCTGACTATCAACGCCAGACCCTGCTGAATTTCAATGATCATTACAGCTATCTACCCGACAATAGCATCGGCACCCTGGCCTTTGGTCTCAAAGGGCACCTCATGGGCGTCCACGCGTCCGCCTGGTTCTACCGCTTTTATAGTCTCACGAACATGTTCTACGGCACTCTGGGTTACACCACTCCAACCCTGATGGGGAATTTTCGGCCCTTCGCCGATTTTCAGTATGCCCGGGAATGGGCTAACGGCGCGCAACTGGCGGGGCCGGTGAATGCCACGGTCTACGGCGGTATGGCGGGGATTCAGGGAGATTTCGACGGTGTGACGGGGCAAATCTTCGCCGCATATGACCAGATTCCCTCCCGCGCCGTGACCCTGGCCAACGGCCAGACCTTGTACAACGGGGGCTTCATCTCACCCTATACCCAGCAATACAGTGCCGACCCTCTGTACACCAGCATCATGGATTACGGCCTGGTGGACGCGTCCGCCTCGGGCCATGCCTGGAAATTCGGTTTCTTGCTGCATCCCCTTCGCCAGGTGCGCATCAAATATTCGTACAGCATCTATGATACCGCGCCCTATCTGCCCAATGTGGACGCCAATTACCTGGATGTGACCTACAGCCCGGGCGGCTTCTGGAAAGGTCTGTCCCTGCGTAATCGCCTCGCCCTCGATCACAGCAATCCCTATGGGGGCTATCATGGTACCTTCATCGATGATCGCTTGATGCTGCAATATAGCTTTTCGTGAGAGGAATACCGCGGCAGCGTCGAAGGGCACCCGCCGGTTTGGCCGCTTCGGTGGCTGCAAAGCTGTCGATGGCATCTTGCCGGGCCTTGTCCAGACAGGGTTTGGGTGGCCGCGAAGATGGATAAAGGTATGGGGCCTGTCCTGGACATTCGCACCCCGCAGCAGTGATCAATACACCGGCAACTCTGTCGTATCCACCACCCTGCGCAGCACAAAGCTGGAATGCACACCGGTCACCCCCTCGATGCGCGTCAGGCGATGGAGCAGAAAATCCTGAAAATGCTCCATATCGCGCACCGCGACCTTGATCTGGTAATCCGCGTCATGGCCGGTGATGAGGTAGCACTCCAGCACTTCCGGCGAGCGACTGATTTCTGCTTCAAAATGCTCAAGGCGCTCGGGGGTATGGCGGTCCATGCTGATGTGCATCAGCACCATCAGCGCTAGGCCCAGACGCTGCGGGTCCAGCAGAGCCACACGCCCGCGGATGATCCCGGCTTCTTCCAACGCCTGCACCCGGCGCAGGCAGGGGGAGGGGGACAAAGCGATACGCTCGGCGAGACGCTGATTGCTAAGTCCGCCGTCGCGCTGTAGTTCCTCGAGAATGCGGCGATCGTAGCGATCTAATTCGATGGTAGGGGCTTTCGACTTCATAGCACAATATTACTCCGTTAATGGGCGCTAGTGCGCAATAATCATGCGACATAGTCTCTTTTGCCGCCCCAATTCGCAAGCACCTGTGGCGACTTCTTCCCTATACTGCGTCCATCGTCACTTGCCGCAGGAGATGGAACACCATGGGAACCTTCAACTACCGCCGTTACCGCGCCTTCGCGCCCGTTCACAAGCCGAACCGGCGCTGGCCTAACCGCCGTATGCACCACGCGCCCGTTTGGACCAGTGTCGATCTGCGCGATGGCAATCAGGCGCTGGTTTCCCCCATGAGCGTCGAGCAAAAGCTCCGGATGTTCGATTTGCTCGTACGTATGGGTTTTCGGGAGATCGAGGTAGGTTTTCCCGCCGCCTCCCATCCTGATTTCGACTTTGTGCGGCGCATCATTGAAGAAGATCGTATCCCCGAGCAAGTGACCATCCAGGTGCTTACCCAGGCGCGGGAAGCCCTGATTGACCGCACATACGAGGCCTTGAAAGGGGTGCGGCGGGCGATTGTCCATGTCTACAACTCCACCAACCCGGCCCAGCGCGAACAGGTGTTTGGCCTGGATCGGGAGGGCATCAAAGCCATTGCCGTACGTGGCGCGGAGTGGGTGAAGGCCGGAGCGGTACGCTATCCAGAGACGGAATGGGTCTTTCAATATTCGCCGGAGAGCTTCAGTGCCACCGAGCCGGACTACGCAGTGGAGATCTGCGAGGCGGTCAACGCGGTCTGGCGGCCCGACCAGGGGCAGGCGGTGATCCTCAACCTGCCCGCCACCGTCGAATCGTCCATGCCCAACGTCTTCGCGGATCAGATTGAATGGTTCTGCGACCACTTGCGCGGACGAGAGCACGTGAAAATCAGTGTGCACAACCACAATGACCGCGGCTGCGCGGTGGCGGCGGCGGAACTTGCGGTATTGGCCGGCGCCGACCGGGTAGAGGGCACCCTATTCGGAAACGGCGAGCGGACCGGCAACATGGATATCCTTACCATGGCCATGAATCTTTACTCTCAGGGCATTGATCCGCAACTGGATATGTCCATGGGTACGGAAATCGCAGACATCTATACCACATGTACGGGTATGGCTGTGCCGCCGCGCCATCCCTGGTTTGGCGGACTGGTCTACACGGCGTTTTCCGGCAGTCATCAGGACGCCATTCGCAAGGGCATGCACCATCGGCGGGGACGGGAAGATGCTGTCTGGGAGGTGCCCTATCTGCCCATTGATCCTGCGGATTTGGGGCGTAGGTACGAGGAGGTGGTGCGCATCAACAGCCAGTCCGGGAAAGGCGGTGTCGCCCATGTGCTGGAGCGCGACCACGGTATTTCCTTGCCGCGCTGGTTGGCGCAGGACTTCAGCGCCGTAGTGCAGGCGACTTCCGAACAGGAGACGGGTGAAGTCAGCTCAGCCCAGATTTTCGCCCTGTTCGAGAGCCATTACTGCCATACCTCGGAGGATTGGCACCTGCGACGTTACCGTCTCAGCCGGGAAGGGGAGCAGGTCGCAGCGACCGTAGTGGTTGGTCCGGAGCCACGGCCGCATATTCTGCAGGGCAAGGGAAGTGGCGCCGTAGGTGCCTTGGTCGATGCCCTGATCCAGAGTTGGGGCGTGCGTGCCGAGGTGGAGCAGTTCGACCAGCATGCCCTCGGTAGTGGTACCAGCGCCCGCGCCATGGCCTGCGTTCGGGTCAGTGTGGATCACGGCCGTGCGACGTCTGCGGTGGCCTTTGGCGAGGATACCACTGAGGCCGCTTTACAGGCGGTACTCAACGCTATTGGCCGGTCCGCCGAAAAAAATAACGCATGGAGCACATCGGTAGAACGGCGAGTACGTTAATTACCGTGTTCTGCCCGCGCAGGACTTCGCCTCTCAGTCGATGACGATACGTTTCTATCCTGGCATGAACACGAGCGTGGCGGTGCGCCTCAGGTTGGCTGCGGCGGCACCGCAAGCTTGCCAGCCAGCCACGCCAACGCCGTACAGAAGGCAATGATCCCCATATCCGCGCCCCCCATGGCCGTTGTCGCGAATACCCGCTGAAAAAATGGCAGACAGGAGAAAAGTCCCTGGGCAACCAGCGCAGCTGACATCGCAGTCACCAGGACGACATCTCCCCAGTCATGACGCCGGCGCCCATACATGGCCAGCAGTATTCCGGCCTCCATGCCTACCAGGGCATTCACCGCCAGGGTATGCGCATGGCTGTCGCTGTGCAGTGTCGCATCGCCAAAAAACACCGCAAAGACGGTTACGACCAGAAAGGTACTCAACCCGGCGATGCGCCACCATAACGCTCGCGGAATGAGCGCCTCCCAGGCCGGACGCGGTTTGCGCTCCATCACGCCGTGATCCGCCCCCATGAACGCAAAGGCCAGGGTCAGCGTACTGGCGGTAATCGTGTTTACCCAAAGTATTTGCAGTGGCGTAACAGGCAGGGTCATTCCCGACAGCACCGCGAAAAAAATCACCAGCCCTTCCGCAAAATTGGCCGGCAGCATAAAGAAAGTCGTGCGCCGGATATTGTCATAGATGTGGCGCCCCTCCGCTACGGCGGTGGCGATATGGGCAAAGTTGTCGTCACTCAGCACCATGGCCGCAGCCTCACGGGCCACGTCGCTCCCCGATTG
>JAKAVW010000249.1 GCA_021827445.1 Pseudomonadota bacterium | reverse complement strand
ACACCCTAAGTGGCACCGGGAATAAGCAGGCATGTGTGATAAGCAGACCCGAATGCATCTACTACCCGGATGAGGTGGAAAATGATAAGTCGACTAGCGTCCTTTCATCTGACTGTTCGTATTATTCTGGTTGTTATCGGAATTTCAATGCTCTCCGGATGCGTGATTGCTCCACGCGGAGGATATTATGTCCATCCATGGGGGGGCTGGCATCGTGGTTGGCGGCGATAAACAAGCGTCGTCCTTCCTTCGCCAATAGCGTAATGTGGGGTCCATGTCATGCTGATAAGACACCAATCTAAAAGAGAGCAAGCGACGACAGCCATCGCCGCTGCCTGCATGCTCTGCGTCTTGTGGTTCTACGCGGCACCGCGCGCCTCTGCACAAGTGGATTTCGCCTTCTCTGTCGGAGATGGGGTCAATGCTTACTATCTGCCCACGCGCTCAGATTTCATCTATGCGTATGATGGTTATTATTATGATTGGGCGGGCAACGGCTGGCTGTATAGTGCGGATGACTATGGACCATGGGCATCTCTGCCCATAACGGTTGCCGTGCCATTACCGCTCGAGTATGGACCCCCGCCGCCGGTTTTTCCCTACCAGCCCTACTTCGTCTGGTGGCGGGCACGAATTGCCCCTTGGTACCGCATGCATCACCCTGGCTGGTGGGTACGGCATCATGTGGATCTGATGCATTACCGGACATGGCGAGCCAGGGTGATCCCTCGGTACCGGGGTCGCCCCTTCTACCGTGGAGCTATCCGTCCGGTGTTCCGTCCGCTACGCCCTGGTATCCGTCCATTGCGGCGCCGTCCCGTAGCTCGTATGGCAATTCATCCACGATATCATCCCTATGTTCGGCACCCCGTCGTCCATGCGCGGGTTATGGTACGGCCACAGAGGATCGTGCGGCCACGACACCCTGTCCGTCGCCTGCGACATAGGCCGGCCAATCAGAAATAGTTCACATCTACCAAACGGTTGGTGTCATTATGGGACAAAAGGGTCACGGTTATTCCTTTTTCCGTTCATTGTCGCCCAAGTGGTGCCCCACATCTTCTTATCTTCTTGCAACCGGATCTCCAATGGGTCATCCATCCCGGCGGTCTCTACCCCAACGCCCTGGTGGCTGGTCTGAGCTCGCATGTGCAGCTTTTTTGATAACGTGCCCTTCCAGAAAGGACCGTCACCGTCAAGGGCAGGTGAAACCGCCACACTAAAAAGAGCGGGATGTAAACTGTCATAAAAATATCATGTAACCTTCATACTGCTGTCACATCCGCCGGTTATCCTTAGCAAAGCCGCAATATCAGCGCCCATAAGGAGATCCGCATGAGCCAGTCCACGGGCACGCACGTACCCCAACTCAGTGTCATCGATTCCCTCAACAACGCCCCTATCAGTTTTTTTCACCTGCGCGCCGCATTCACCGCAGGGATGGGATTCTTCACGGACGCCTATGATCTGTTCATCATCGGGTCCGCTCTCGTTTTTCTGAAACCAGAGTGGCACTTAAGCGATACGCAGATCGCCTTTCTCGGCAGTATTTCACTGATCGCCGCATTCCTTGGCGCCTTTATTTTTGGACGCCTGGCCGACGTGGTAGGCCGCAAGCGGATCTACGGACTGGAAGCGCTGCTGATGGTCATCGGTGGTGCTGCCTGCGCCCTTGCGCCCTCATTCGCGTGGCTTTTGGTGTTCCGCGTCATTCTCGGCATCGGCATCGGCGGAGACTACCCCATGAGCGCCGTCCTCATGTCCGAGTATGCCAATGCCAAAAAACGCGGCGCCCTGACCTCGCTGGTCTTCGGCATGCAGGGGCTCGGTCTTGCCTTCGGTCCGGTGGTCGCCCTGACGCTCGAAGCATCGGGTCTGCCACCGGATTCCATCTGGCGGATCATGTTCGCGGTGGGCGCCTTGCCGCCCTTGGCCGTATTGTACCTACGCCGAACCATGCCGGAGTCTCCCCGTTATAAGGCCTTGGTGCGTGGTGATGTGGACGATGCCGCCAGGGACATGGCGATCTATTCAACCGGCCAACTGGCGGCCGAGGTGGAGCAAAAAACCAAGCCCAGTCGCATCAGTCTGGGCCAGATGCTGTCCAACCCCAAATATTTGTTGCTCATTCTAGGCACCGGTGGAGCCTGGTTTCTGAACGACTATGCGTTCTATGGAAATGCTATTTCCACCCCGGAAATCATCAGGATGCTGGCGCCCTCCTCCTCGACCATGACGGGAAGTGCCTGGGCGCTCATCATTTTTGTGGCATTTGCCATTCCGGGCTATCTGGCCTCTATTTTCTTCATGGATGCCATCGGACACCGACGGTTGCAGTGGATTGGCTTCGCCGTGATGGCCGTGGCTTTCGCCACCATGGCACTGGCGCCTGGGATTACCCATGAAGTGGCGCCTTTCCTTCTCGTCTATGGGATCAGTTTCTTTTTCATTGAGTTTGGACCCAACTGCACCACCTTCGTGATCCCCGCCGAAGTATTCCCTACCAGTATCCGCACCACCGGTCACGGCATGGCGGCGGGTATCGGCAAATTCGGGGCCTTCGTCGGGACTTTTGTCTTCCCGTTTATCAGTGCCGAGGGTGGCATCAAAGGCGCAATGCTCTTCTCATCAGGAGTCGCCATTCTCGGTGTCATCCTCACCAAGCTCACCCTTCCGGAACCGAGCGGTAAAACGCTGGAGGCACTGGGCGGAGAGGACGTCACCGCCCACGCTGTCGCCGAACCCGCCAGCCACTCCGGGCATCTGGTAGAGCGCAGCCCGCAGTCCTGACCGGGCGATAGGAAGCATCTGATATGTTCTGGATATTATTGGACAGTATTGGGGTACATGTGCATGTGCTGCGGGCGGTGATGTGGGCGCAGACGCGGGCAAAATTGCCAAACCACGCTCCCTCGCCGCATTACCCACGCGTTCTTCTGCTGGTGAATGCGCGGACTAGCGACGACAAACCAACCATTTCCGTCAAAGTCGCTCTGGAGCGCGCCGGTGCCCAGGTACATACCGTCACAGAGCCCGCTGAAGCCGAACGGTGGGTGCGACGCTGGGATCCGGAGGTCCTGGTCCTGCTCGGATGGTCCGCAGCGACGGGCGACTGGTTGCAGCGACTGCAACTCGCACCGCATCAGGGCGATTTACCCTTCCTGGTCGTCGGCAATGGCGCTCAAGAAGACCACGAAAGAATGGATGCCGTGGCCGCGCTGGAGGTGGGTGCGCAGGCCTATCTCCCCTCCAGTTTGGGGTCTGAACCGCTGACCGCTCAGATGCGCAACATGCTCAAAAATTGCGAGCGCACGCGCCGTCCTGTCCAAGTGGGCGAATTGGAAACCCTCTATATTGACCTTGTGTCATTGCGGGTCTGGATACTGGGGCAGGAAATGCATGTGCCGCGGCGACTCTTTTATTTGCTCCACTATTTCGCCCTGCATCCAGACGAAGTCGTTTCCAACGATCAGATCGCCGACCTCCTGTCGGAGGGTGAGGGCGCGTACCTCGCCCCCAATACCCAGGTCGTCAAGATTCATCGTTTGCGCAAGATTCTGGAAAGCGCCGGGGCCAAAGGCTGGCTGGAAACCGTGCACAGCTTTGGGTATCGCTTTTCACCGCCCAAGAACATGTAAAACGTCACAAAAAGGTCACCTCAGTGACGCACTGCTGTCACATTGGGTTGCTAACATGGGCACCATTCCAGGAGGCAAAAGACCTCCACTTTTGATGCTGTCGGGTATATCCCGGCGCACATGAGAGGTAGCCGCATGAACGCCGTAATACAACACTCAGCACACCCACTGGTGGTGCTCGAGCGCGACAGGCTGATTACGCAGACCTTGCTCGATCGCATGTCCACCTATGCCGGGTCCATCTTTTTGGTCACCAATCTGCATCGCTGCGCCGTCGCCCTGGGCGCGCAACGGCCCACCCCGGTTCTGGTCCTCGCGGGTAAACCGCCGGAAAGCCGTTGGACCGACTGGAGCGCACAGGTCCAGTCCGTGACTCACGCTTCCTGTCCCATGATGGCCGTGGACTTGCCGAAAGAATCTGCTGCGCCTTCTTTTTTAACATTCCAGGATATCCAGGACGCCGTGGATCTCGGGGATGTCTCCGTGGATGTCACCCGTCATATCCAAGCGTTGATCGAGCAGGTCGGGACGACCACCCTCGCTTATGGCCCGCTGCATCTGGACCGATCCCAAAAAGTCCTGAGCGCGGCGGGACGCTCCGTAGCGCTGAAAGACGCGCCATTTGATCTGTTGCTGCTGTTTTGGGGCCACCCACGGCGGATCTTGCCGATAGAGCTCCTGCAGAAGGTCCTGGCGTCAGCGGGATCAACACTTGCCATGGAGGCGCGTAGCGCCATCCACAACTTACGCAGTTGCCTGCGTTACCTCGGCTTCGATGACTGCATCGTCACCCTCCATGGGCGCGGCTATCAGTTCATTCCCCCCAGCGTTTCTCTGCAGGACCGCAGGATGGCTGCCCGTTCTACGGGAAGAAACTCCCCGTTCACTGACCATCCGTTCTCCGCGCGCCGCTTCGGCGCCACCGCTTTCTGATATTTCAGGAGTCTTATTGATGAATACCGCTTACCTCATCCATCTCGCCAATTACTCTGACGGCGTGCTCTATGTCCTCGCCGGTCTTCTGGTGGTCGCCCTGGGCGTCATTGTCGACCGCTTCTGGTATCTGCGCCGCACCATCCTGCGCGGCACCGTTTTTGTGCGGGAGCTCGCCCAGCACGGGCGATTGGATCGAGACGCCCTGCAAACCCTCGCGGATGCCGCAGGCGACCTGCCGGAGGCGGCGCTGTTGCAAACGGCGGCGAGCCATTCAGGGTATGTGCAGGGCGATCCCCTCGCCAGCCGCCTGGAGGAAAGCATCCTGGTCATGGCGCCGCAACTGGATCGTCGCCTGTGGGTGTTGGACACCATCATCACCCTGGCGCCGCTGTTGGGCCTCTTCGGCACCATCATCGGTATGTTTCACGCCTTCTCCATATTGGCCGCG
>JAKAVW010000248.1 GCA_021827445.1 Pseudomonadota bacterium | reverse complement strand
GTTTGCCCTTGACCTTGGTCAGGGAGGACTCGTAGGTGGAGGAGTGCGGGTTGTGGTTGAAGTCGATGGAGACCAGGGGCTTGTCGTTGTAGCCGTAGACACCCTTGAGCGCGCCCTGGCTGGCCGCCTTCATCGCCGCATGGATTTCGTCGACGGAGACTTCCTTGTTGACGATACAGGTGAGGTCAACGAGGGAGACGTTCTGCGTGGGCACGCGGATGGCGAAGCCATCCAGCTTGCCGGCCAGCTCCGGCAGGACCAGGCCGATGGCCTTGGCGGCACCGGTGCTGGTGGGGATCATGCTCATACCGGCAGCGCGGGCGCGGCGCAGGTCTTCGTGATAGACGTCGATAATGCGCTGGTCATTGGTCATGGAGTGGATGGTGTTCATGGTGCCACCCTCGATGCCGGCGAGATCATTGAGGGTCTTGGCCAGCGGCGCCAGACAGTTGGTGGTGCAGGAGCCGTTGGAAACGATGTGGTGCTTGGCCGGGTCGAGCAACTGATGGTTGACGCCGTACACCACCGTCAGATCCACAGCGTCCTTGGCAGGAGCGGAGATCAAGACTTTCCTGGCGCCGCCCTTGAGGTGCAGGGCGGCCTTTTCGCGGGAGGCGAAAAAGCCAGTGCACTCCAACACGACATCAACACCCAGATCGCCCCAGGGCAGCTTGGAAGGATCACGTTCCGCGAGTACCTTGACACGGTCGTCACCCACCAGCATATCACCGCCGTCCACGCTTACCGGTAAGAAGAAGCGGCCATGTACCGAATCGTACTGTGTCAGATGGGCGTTCGTCTCGGGGCTCCCGAGATCGTTGACCGCGACGATCTGGACCTTGTCGGTCCGCTTCGCTTCGTATACCGCCCGCAGGATATTTCGTCCGATACGCCCGTAGCCGTTGATACCAATACGCAATGCCATAATGTGAACTCCTCAACGTTTTAGAATAAAAATATTTACAGTGCCTGGAAACGCGCGACCACGTTATCCACCGTGAAGCCGAATTTCTCGAATAGAATCGGCGCCGGGGCCGAGGCACCAAAGTGGTCTATGCCGATGACCGCGCCGTGCAGGCCCACATATTTGTACCAGAGCCCCGTGGTGCCCGCTTCGATAGCGATCCGCTTGGTGATGCTGCTGGGCAGGACACCTTCCTGATACGCCACATCCTGTGCCGCGAAGATATCCATGCAAGGCATGGAAACCACGCGCACCGGATGTCCCTGCTCCGCCAGTTTGGCCTGTGCTGCCAGCGCCAGCTCCACTTCGGAGCCAGTGGCGATGAGGATACCCTTGGCTTTGCCGCCTTCGGCATCCTTGATCACATAGCCGCCGCGGCGGGCATTGGCCACGGTTTCGTCGGTATGGGGCAGGGCCGGAAGGTTCTGGCGACTGAGGGCCAGCAGGGACGGTGTCCGCTCCAGCTTGACGGCGGACTCCCAGGCGATGGCGGTTTCCACCGCATCCGCCGGGCGCCAGACATGGAGATTGGGAATGAGGCGCAGGCTGTTGACCTGCTCAATGGGCTGATGGGTAGGACCGTCTTCGCCAAGTCCGATGGAGTCGTGGGTCATCACATAAACCACACGAATACCCATCAGCGCCGACATGCGGATGGCGTTACGGCTGTAGTCGGAGAAGATCAGGAAGGTGCCGCCGAAGGGCAGGAAGCCGCCATACAGGGCGATGCCGTTCATGATCGCCGACATGCCGAACTCGCGCACGCCGTAGTGGATATAATCGCCCATTAAACGGTGCTTGCCGATGTCGATGGCCTCCTTCCAACGGGTGTTGTTGGAAGGAGTCAGATCCGCCGAGCCACCGAGGAACTCGGGCAGTGCGGCAGCGATGCCTTGAATGGTCTTTCCGGAGGCAACACGGGTGGCGATCTTCGGGGCTTCCGAGCGAAAATCGCCGATGAGCTTGGCCATAGCCTGGTCAAAATTGGCACTTGGCTTACCTGCCAGACGGCGCTCGAACTCGGCGGCCTCTTTGGGAAACAGAGACGCATATTTGGCGAACTGCTTCTTCCATGCCGCCTCGGCAGACTCTCCTTTGGCACGGGCGTCGTAGGCACGATAAACCGCTTCAGGAATCTCGAAGGCTTCACCACTCCAGCCCAGGTTCTGGCGGGACAATGCAATTTCTTCCGCACCCAGGGCAGCACCATGGACGTCGTGGGTGCCCGCTTTGTTGGGTGAACCATGACCAATGACGGTCTTGCAGCAAACCAGGGTTGGCTTGGTGGTTTGCTTGCGGGCCTCGACGATGGCTTTTTTGATGGCTTCAGGATCGTGGCCATCCACATGGCGGATCACATGCCAGCCATAGGCCGCGAAGCGTGCCGGGGTGTCGTCACCAAACCAGTCATCCACATGGCCATCAATGGAGATGTTGTTGTCATCATAGAAGCAGATCAGTTTGTTCAGGCCCCAGACGCCGGCCAGTGAGCAAACTTCGTGGGAAACGCCTTCCATGAGACAACCGTCACCGAGAAACACATAGGTGTAGTGGTTGATGAGCTCGTGATCGGGGCGGTTGAACTGCGACGCCAGCATCCGCTCGGCCAATGCCATGCCGACACCGTTGGCGAGCCCCTGACCCAGCGGACCGGTGGTCGTCTCGATGCCGGGGGTGTCGCGATATTCCGGATGGCCGGGGGTTTTGCTGTGCCACTGACGGAAGCTCTTGAGGTCTTCCATGGACACGTCATAGCCAGTGAGGTGCAGGAGCGCGTATTGCAGCATGGAACCGTGCCCGTTGGATAAAATGAAACGGTCGCGGTTGGCCCAGTGGGTGTTAGCCGGATTGTGGACGAGAAAGTCGTTCCACAGCACTTCGGCGATATCCGCCATGCCCATGGGCATGCCGGGATGGCCGCATTTCGCTTTTTCTACGGCGTCCATGGTGAGAACACGAATAGCATTCGCCAGATCAGTACGGGTGACAGTCATAACAACACTCCTTGAATAGTATGGAAATCAGTCGATGCGTTGGTGGGTACGGACCCGGCGCAAAATGCCGTCGTGACCGGAAATGACCAGACTCTCGCTCTCTACAAAATAGTGGGAGCGGGTTACGCCATCGAGAATGTCACCAGAAGTCAGACCAGTAGCCACGAACAGCACATCGTCGCTGGACACCAGTTCGTCGCGGCCCAGCCACTGCCCGGCCTTGAGGCCGGCGGCGGCGATGGCTTCGGCTTCACCGGGCTTCTGCGGCGACAGGGCACCGAACATGTCGGCACCCATGGCACGGGCGGCGCAGGCGGAAATGACGCCTTCCGGGGTGCCGCCGATGCCCATCATGGCATCCACCTTGGTGCCGAGGGCGGCCATGATGCCGCCACTGACGTCACCGTCCGTCTGTAAGCGCACGGTAGCACCGGCCGCCTGGATCTCGCGGATCATGGCTTCGTGGCGGGGCTTCTTGAGCAGAAAAATACGCAGCTCGCGGACCTCTTTACCGAGCGCGCGGGCCAGATCGTGGAGCTTGTCCTTCATCGGTGCGGCAGGATCAATTTTACCGCGGGCCGGGGCCGGGACAATCAGTTTGTCCATATAGTAGGCCGGACCGGGCTGGAACATGCTGCCTTTAGGGGCTGCCGCCAGTACGCAGATGGAGCCGGGCATGCCCTGGGCCAGGAAGGTGGTGCCTTCGACAGGGTCAACCGCAATCTCTACCTCCGGGCCGGTACCCGAGCCCACCACCTCACCGTTATAGAGCATGGGGGCTTCGTCTTTTTCACCTTCACCGATGATGACCAGGCCACGCATGGGGACCTGGGCAATGGCGGAACGCATGGCGTCCACTGCGGCACCGTCGCCGAGTTCCTTTTCCCCCCGGCCGATCCAGCCGCTAGCGGCGCGGGCCGCAGATTCGGTAACGGGAAGCAGGGACAATGCGAGATTACCAATGGAGGCCATAGGATTTTTCCTTCAGTGACGGATTAGTAGAAGACAATAATCGTTTTAGCATAAATCAAAGGGCTGCATTTGGGAACTCGGCGGCGGTTTCCAGCCACCGTATCCAGCTTTCGTGGAGTTGGGGGTCGAGGGTGGCGAGGATGGAGCGCGGTAGCAGGTCGCTTTCCCTCAGGGCGTCGCCGTTGAGTTGAGTGATTCGCCCGCCCGCCTCATCGAGAATCAGGGCACCCGCAGCACGATCCCAGAGTTGCTGGGCGCCGTGTAGATAAAAATGATAGCGCCCGGCGGCCAGCCAGCACCACTCCAGGACGGAGGCGCCGAAGTTCCGCTGACTGTGGAAGGGGCGCTCGTCAATCAGGCGTAGGGCGAGGGGGCGGCTGAGTCTTTTGTAGTCGACGACCCCGACACAGTGTTGGAGCTCCGGTGCCTGGCGAACCGCCAGAGGCACACCATCCACGCGTGCACCAGCGCCCTGTGCCGCGGAGAAAAGCTCGGCGCGCACTGGATCGTACACCCAGCCAAGCATGGACCGCCCGCCTTGCAGCAAAGCCAGGGAAATGCCGAACACCGGGACGCCAGCGGCAAAGTTGCTGGTGCCGTCGAGGGGATCCAGACACCAGAGCGTATCCGCCTCCTGTAACAGGCGGGCTTGTTCGGCGGGGCTCATTTCTTCGCCAAGCAGGGGAATATCGGGATAACGGGCGGCGAGCATGTCCTGCAAAAAGTTCTGGCTATCGATGTCGGCGCTGGTGACGATGCTGCCATCGGGTTTGCGGTTGGCGCTGACGGTGTGGAAACGGGGTAGAATGAAGCGTTCGGCACTGGTGCGCAGCAGTTTGCCCACCCATTGCTGATCGATTTCTGGTGTCATGGGCGTTGTCTCCGGTACGCGTCTTAGTGCTCAGCCTCTGGGTCTTGGTCCCGACGCGGCTGGGTATCCAGGGCGATCACCTGGGCAGGGTGGCGCCTTTTTTCTGCGGACTTTTTGACGGCGTTGTTCAAGGCCTGATGAAATTCCATGGGCAGGCGGCGCAGGATCTCTTCTCCTTCCGGACTGAAAAGGTCCATCTGGCAGGCTACGCCCTCGTGCAGGTC
>JAKAVW010000247.1 GCA_021827445.1 Pseudomonadota bacterium | reverse complement strand
TCCGATCTACGAACCAATCATGTACCTGAGCGGTTATCTCAAGCAGCACCAAGCCGAATACTACCGCCAACTTGCTAATATCCGCAGCGAAGGGGACTGGGAGTCTTGGGTCGCATTTTTTCTGGAGGGGGTGGCGATCGCCGCGTCCGGCGCCGAACGCAGCATTATTTCGATTGCCAGCCTGATGTCTACAGACCGTCATCGCCTACTGGCATCATCCAAAGTTGGGCCTGCCAGTTACCGGCTGTTCGAGATGTTACCCATGATGCCCCGCTTTACCGTGGAACGGGTGAGGCAAAGATTGGGCACAAGTTTTCCGACCGCTAATGCCGCTGTAAAAACTCTGGAAGACATGGGTATAGTGACCGAAATAACCGGCCAGAAGACGCATCGAAATTACAGTTTTCAATCCTATATAGACCTGTTGAGCACTTGATGTTAACGGACAACAGAATGTCATCCTCAACAACTTATACATGGTCCGTGAGTGGGTGTTTATAATATTAGGGCACTTCGAAAAACTCTAGTTTTTGCAGGATGCCGATCTGCAACCATTTGAATCTTTTTGGTAGACTTTTCGTCCGGCGGAGTTTTTCGAAGTGCCTATTAGTAAAAGGAGAAGATGGCCGACTTCCCACACAGAATATCTGGTATTGCTGTATCGGCCGCAATGCACTGTATTATCGCAAATGTAGAGGCGTGGTCGATACCCCTTCATTATCATAGAAATGTCCCTGGCCAAGCCCAAAAGGTTTGGAGTCTACACGCAGATGCGCATGGGCAAACAGGTCCGCACTGGTGTTGCGTTCCCGTCCACCAAAGAGATTCCCCACGTATTCGCTGTCTATGCGACCGCCCCAGTGCAAGGCTTCTGGCCACGGAGGCGGCAGGAGGCTTAAAAGCGGCATCGAATTATCCCAGTGATGAGAAGTCTACCCACGCATTCAGCCGAGCTTACACTCTCGCGTCAAGAATCCCCGAGTTTCTCGCCGGCACGAATGAGCTGCACCGCCGGACTGCGCCGCAGGTAATCCCCCGACCAATCGAGCAAGGCTCGCAGGCGGTTGCGGGTACCGATGATCCGGTAGATATGCAGAAGCAACCACATTATCCAGGCGGGATAACCTGTCCATTTCGTTGCCCCAAGTTGGCAGACCGCGTCGAATCGACCGAGGACAGTCATACTACCGAGATCGCGATAGACAAAGGGAGCGGGCAATGGCTGTTGCCGCGCCTGCCGAGGAATCACCTGGCCGGCATAGGCCCCCGACTGCAAAGCAAATGGGGCTACCTGGGGCCAAGGATCGCCATCTTGGCAGAGGGCAAGATCCCCAACCGCGAAGACCTCGGGATGATCGGGAAGGCGCAAGTGTTGGTCTACCAAGAGGCGTCCGCCATGTCCCTTGGTTGCTGGAAGCTTTTCCAAGACCGGATTGGTTGCTACACCAGCGGTCCAGATCAGGGTCTTTGCCAGCAAGGATGGCTCAGAATCACAGCCTACCCATGTTCCATCAAAATGCTCGACATGGGTCTTGAGGCGCAGCTTTGCCCCCAGGCGTCGCAAGCGCTGGGCAGCATGCTCCTGCAGCGACGGCGCAAAGCCCGGCAAAAGCCGTTCTCCCCCATGTACCAGCGTGAACTCGATTTGCCGTGGATCCAACTCGGGGTATTCGCTCGGCACGAGCCCTTTCTGAGTTTCCAGGAGGGCAGCGCAGAACTCTACGCCTGCTGCACCACCACCGGCAATAACAAAATGCAGCCAAGCCTGGCGGAGGGTTGGCTCTGTTGCCTGACTGGCCTGTTCCAGTGCCAACAGAATGGTTGACCGTGCCTTTTCCGCGGCTCCCAGGCCTTTGATGTCGAGGGCCGACTGGGCGAGTTCGGTATTGCCAAAGAAATTGGTCACGGTTCCCAGGGCGAGAACGAGATAGTCGTAGGGAAGTTCGCTGCCATCGCTGAGGGCAACTCGGCGTTGGTCGAGACGTATATTTTCGACCCGACCGAGCCGAAACGCGATGCCCCGCTGGGAGAGAATCCGCCGAATGGGCGTAGAGATGGCCTCTCCCAACAGCTCCCCCGTTGCCACCTGATAGAGCAGGGGTTGAAAGAGATGATAGTTGTGTTGGTCAATCAGCGTGACCTGCAGTCCTTGCCCTACCAGGCGCCTGGCCGCAGCAATGCCAGCAAAGCCGCCGCCAAGAATAAGCACCCGCTCAGTCATCGTTGCCTCTATCGCCTGCTGCAGTTCGGCTGTTACGCCAAGCAAGATAGAGCAAAGGAATCGCCCAGAGGGCGGAGAAGCGATAGATCTGGTCCAAGGGCAGAAGGGCCTGCAGGGGCCCCAGTCCTGAGGAACCGATGCCTTCGCCGATCATGAGGGCGCCTACCAGGAGGCCGGCCATCTGTGTACCCTCCTTAGGGTGTGCCGCAATGCCGTAGGACATGCTGTAGGGATAGTAGATGCCGCAGGAGAAGCCAGCAGCAGTAAAGGCCAAAACCAGGGCGGTGGCAGAAGAGAGTTCCGGAATGAGCAGAAAGCAAGCGGCCATGCCCAGGGGGGCGGCTAGATAGGTCCAGCGTCGGGGCAGCCATTGGTCGGGAATGGCACCGAGTAGGAAGCGGGCTACCGTCATCCCGCCCCAGAAGAGGGACAGGGCGAGAGCGCCAGAAGCGGCAGGCAGGTGTCGGTCGACAGTCACCAGGACATCGGCCCAGCTGCCAAAGCTCCCTTCGCAGATGGCGTAGATCACCACCCCCAGGGCAAAGGGCAGCATGCTCCGCCGCCAGGCCTTCAGTCCTCCCAGCTCTTGCCGGTCTGCTTCGCCTTCCGTTGCCAGTGGCATCAGCAATAGGCCGAGCCAGAGCAAGAGGAGCAGTCCCGGCCAGACATTCCAGGCGCCGAATTGGGACAGCCAGTGGAGCAACACGGGGGAGATAGCAGTGGCGCCACCGATGACCGCATTGAGGATAGTCACTGCCGCCGCAGCAGCTCCGGTAAAGAGAAGGGAGGCGGCGCGATTGATGGCAGCATTGGTCAGGCCAAAGCCGATGCCTAGCAAAAGCGTCTCGGCAAGAAGGAAGACAAAGAGCAAGGGTCCCGAGGTGAAATAGGCCAGGCTTAGACAGGCCATGGCAGCGGCATTGACCAGGGCACCAAGGCGAAAAAGGCCCTTGGCCCCGAGTTGCTGGTGGATGGTGCCAGCGCCCAGAGCAGAAACAACAGCGCCGAGGATTTCCGGAAAGTAGAGCAGGCCATAACTGCTGTTACTCAAATCATAGGGGGATCCGCGCAGGGTCGAACCCAAGGCCGGGATCAGGACAAAGGCCGCGCCCTGCAAAAAGCCGGCGGTAAAAACCACGCTGATGCCCCGTTTCATGCCCGGCCGTCTTGACACTGTCGGCGCAGATGCGCCCCGACCCGCAGGGCATTGGCCATGATGGTCAGGGAGGGATTGACGGCACTGATGGAGGGCATAAAGCTCGCGTCCACTACATAGAGGTTGTCGAGATCGTGCGCCTTGCAATAGGGATCGAGGACGCTATCGGTGGGATCTTCACCGAAACGGCAGGTCCCCACCTGATGGGCGGTGGCGGAGATGTCCATGGGCTGGAAGAAGACGGCGAGAAACCCCACGCGATGGAGCATCTGCCGCCACTTTTCGCAGAGTCGGCGATGGCTTTCGCGATTCCTGGGCTGCCAATGTAGGCGGATAGTTCCATCACTATCGAGAGTCACACGATTGTTGGAGTCCGGCAGATCTTCCGTGGTCAGCCACCAATCCACCGAGTGGCTGGCGGCCCAGGCCGTTGCCGGAATGGGCAGGCCCGGGCGTTCGGCGTGAAGCACACCGGGTGTCACCTTGCCCAGGGATTGGATGTGACCGAGGGGAAAGGGATAGTCCGGGTCGCCAGAGTCCTCGTAAAAATCGTTGAGGGCCAAGGTCTTCTGGAAGACGCTGCGGTTTTCTCGACCGGGGCGGATGGCCATGCAGGCGCTGTTGAGATGGCACATATAGTTTCGGCCCACCTGATCGCTGCGGTTGGCAAGCCCTGTTGGGAAGTGTTCCGAAGACGAGGCGAGCAAGAGCGCTGCGCTGTTGACCGCACCCGCGGCGAGCACCACTACTCGGGCCCGAAAGATGCCCTTGTCGGTCTCGACCGCCTCGATCCGCCGACCATCGGCGCTGCAGTGGAGCTTGCGTACCCGCGCACCGGTCTGAAGCCGGACATTGTCATGGGTTAATGCCGGCCGCACCCCGCAGACTTCGGCATCGCCCTTGGCGTGCAGCAAACAGGGAAAACCGTCGCAGGTTGGGCAGCGCACGCAGGGGCTGTGGGTCGGGTCGTCCTCCAAGCGATGGATGGCGAGGGGTAAGGGAAAGGGATGATAGCCCAACGCTCGCAAGGCCTCGTCCGCCTCGGCCACGGCGGCCTCATGGGGAATGGGCGGGAAGGGATAGGGCCCGCGCGGCGGCTCGGTAGGATCGGCGCTGGCCAGACCATGGGCGAAGTACCAGGACTCTGCCTGATCGTAATGGGGGGCAAGATCCTCGTAGGCGATGGGCCAGGGGCGGGTGGGACCGTCGCGGTGCTGACGTACCGCAAAATCCTTCTCCCGTCGCCGCAGGACCGCCGCGCCGTAAAACTTGGTGTTGCCACCCACATGGTAGCCCGTCACCGGTGAAAAGGGCTGCCCCTCGCCGTCCCGCCACTGCTCGTTGGTGTGGTAACGATGCTCCCGAAATACCGTGTCGGGCTCCCAGTTGCCCCACTCCCGGGGTAGGAAATCGCCGCGCTCCAGGATCAGAATGCGCAGACCCGAGTCCGCCAGGGCGCGGGCCAGGGTACCGCCCCCCGCACCGCTGCCGATGATCAGGATGTCGGCATCCATACCTCAGCCTCCGTGGCGGCAGTCGGGGTAGATGAGCATACCGCCATCCACCGCTACCGTCGTGCCGGTGATGTAACTCGCTAGGTCACTGGCCAGGAAGGCGACGACCTGGGCGAGTTCTTCCGGTTTGCCCAGGCGCCCCATGG
>JAKAVW010000246.1 GCA_021827445.1 Pseudomonadota bacterium | reverse complement strand
GTGCATGTTGCCGGATGACTTCAGCACGGAGGCCCTCCGCGCGCAACTGGAGCGCTTTCAGGGCGACCCCATGTTGCGTCGGACGCTGGGCGACCGCGCCGCGGCGCATATCCGCACGCACCACATGCCCAGCACCTGTGCCGGGCAATACGTCCAGGCCATCGAGGGGTTCTACGCCCGAGCCGAGCAGGGCGCGCTGGGATTGATCCACGAGATATGCCACCTCGATCCGCCGCAAAATCTTGCGGATTTGTCCACGCTTGCCGAGCGCATGGCAATCCTCTACCCACCGGAACATCCGACCTCTCGGCAAATCCTGGTGGATATTTCGGCGCTGTACCAGGATAGTGCCCAAATAGGCGCGCATCGCGTAACGCGCGCTGTGCTACGGGCATTGCTCAACGAATCCTTCGCCGGTTTTCGGGTGACGGCCATATATGCCACCGCCGAGCGAGGCTATTGTTATGCGCGGCGGTTCACCGCGCACTTTCTGGGATTGGGCGATTTGCCGTTGGACGATGCGCCGATTTTTGCGCGGGTGGGCGACGTGTTCTGGGGGCTGGATTCCCAGCCCGAGTTGGTGGTCCATCACCAGCATGCCTTGAATGCGCTGCGCCTGTGTGGCGTCAAGATGGTTTTTACCGTGCACGATCTTTTTCCCGTGATGTTGCCCGAGTGTACCGAGCCCGGTATGGAGGAATACAGCCGCTGGCTGCAGACGCTCGCCTCCGTGGGCGATGGCGTGTTGTGTGTTTCGGCCGCGGTTGCGGCAAATCTGAAACGGTGGCTGGGCCTGTTCGGCCCCCGAGAGGGACATCCCCTGCCCCTCGGTTGGGTGCGATTGGGGGTTGACCGGAGGGAGATGAGGGTGGCGGAAAAACCGTTGCCTCGTGATACGTTGCAGGCCACGCAGCACGCCGCCACGCAGCGTTACCCCGCTTTTCTGATGGTCGGCACGCTGGAACCGCGCAAAGCGCATGCGCAAGTGCTGGCGGCGTTTGAACTGTTGTGGCACCAGGGAGAGCAGGTCAATCTGATCATCGTCGGCGAGCAGGGACGGTTTGTGGATGAATTGGTGCAACGCCTGCGCACTCATCCCCTGCGAGAGCGGCACCTGTTTTGGGTGGAGGACGCTGATGCGCGCGTACTGGAGCAACTGTACTCCGATGGCCCCTGTCTCATCGCCGCCGCATTAGATGACGGCTATGGCCTGTCCTTGATCGAGGCCGCGCGACATGAATTGCCCATTCTTGCCCGCGATATTCCGGTTTTTCGCGAGGCGGTGGGCGCGTATGCCCGCTATTTCTCGGGCCTGGCACCCACGGATATCGCGTTCGCCGTGCGCCAATGGCTGAAGTCGCGCGAACCAGGCCCATCGCCGGAATTCGATGCCATGCACTGGGTGAGTGAGGAGGAAAGCGCCAAGATCATGCTGGCCATGATCCTCGAGGACCGGTGGCAGGATCGCTGGGAACCGGTAAAAAACGATACACTCGTGGCCCGCTACTGGGGCTCAGATAGGCATCTGCTGACTATCGCGGGCAGGCGCGAAGGCACGCAACTGGTGAGCACGGGGCGAAAGGGTTACCTGATGTACGGCCCCTATCTCGACCTCGAAGCGGGGAGCTATGTGCTGGAAGTACACGGTAGCGTGGGCAGGTTCGGATTGGCCGAGGCCATGGCCGACATTTGCCTGGAGAGCGGCAACACGGTATTGGTGGAGCGGTCCCTGGAAGCCCCGGAGGATGGGAGGGAAGGCGTGTTGGCGGCGCTTCGGTTCACCTTGACGCAATCCTGCAGGGGGCTGGAGGCGCGGGTGTTGGTGAGCGATTTCAGCGACTTGTTCATCGGCATGGTGGAGCTCCATAAGGAGGATTTCCCCACCCGCGCGACCACCGTGTCCAGCGCCACCGTACGAGTCAGGCGACGTCATCAGGACCCCGCCGCCTTGATGCACCGATACTGGGCGACACACCCCAGAATGGCGTCGAGGGTGGGTTATCCGGTGGGCCGGAGCGTATATGCTACCGGGGAAGAGGGTCTTCTGCTTTTTGGCCCGTATGTAGGCCTTCCAAAGGGGCATTATGCCGCCACCGCCTACGGCGCGGCGCTGAAGTCGGGGGATTTGAACGGTTGCTGGATGGATGTGTCATGGAATAAAGGCGAAAACATGGTGGTGCGTCAGGCCATCTGCGCGACGCAATCCGATGCGGTCTGTGCATTGGGTCGCGTGGCCTTTGAATTGCCGACCTATGTCGAAGATATGGAAGTGCGGGTGTATGTGGCGGGTGGTCTCGCCATGCGCATGGATGAAATTATCGTGGAGGAAGATTCCGGAGAGTGACGGGAGAAAGGCGGTTGCTTGACGGTCACCAGAGGCCATGACTTATCTACTTTTCCTTCACCCCTCGCAAAAACGCTTCCCACTGGGGCAATATCCGCTCTGGCAAATACCGCGCGCTCTGCCGCAAGCCTTCCGCACGTAGGCGAGCTTGCAAGCTTTCAGCATCAGGGCTGTAAATAATCTGCCGTAACGCCTCGACAACACTAGCGGTGTCGTAAGGGTCAAAATAACGGGCAGCATCACCATAGACTTCGCGATGCACGGGAATATCCGATGCTGCCACCACTCCGCCGCAGCGCATGGCCTCAACACCGGAGAAGTCGAAGCCCTCCCCCACACTGGGACAGACCGTAACCACCGCCTGTCGGTAGAGCAGGCGCAGGGCATCGGCGGGAACGCCGTGGAGCAGAAAGAGACTGCCCTGCTCGATCCATGGCAAAAAGCCTTCCAGAGCGGTCTGGTAATCCCAGCCGATATGGCCAACCAGCACCAGCTTGAGATCAGGGTCCGCGGCGCCGCGCAGTGCCTCCCAGGCTTCCACCAGACGGGCATGATTTTTACGCGGCTCAATGGTGGAAACCATGAGTACGAAGCGGCTGTCCGGCCCCAGCGCGCGCACATAAAAAGCGGTTTTCTCTTCTTCGCTTCCGAATGCGCGGGCGAGACGAAAGACCTTTGCCTTCCCTTTGATCTTGCCCTCAAACTCGCCATGCAAATGGCGACGGACGATATCGGCTACCCGCTCGGGCGCCGGTTCCGCAGGATAATAGTGTGTAGGCAGCATGTTATGGATGGTGTGGGCCAGCGGCTCCGCCTCGGGGAAGAGGCTCAGCAGATCGCGCCGGGTGGCCTCCGATACGCAGACGAAGTGGGCACCGGAGCGCACGTTCGCGGCCATGGCCTGAAAATGGCTGGCCTGATGAAAGGCCCGGTCGGAGATGGTATGCGGCATCAACACCGGAATGGCGTCGTGATAATGCACCACCAGCGCCGTACCCCGACTCACCCGCCCCGGGAAAGGCGTCTGCGCCACGAACACATCCAGCCCCTGGGTATCCAGCACCGGATAACGGGAGTGGGACAATACCTGCGCCCGCTCGATCCCCACCAGATGCATGCGCCGCCACGGATAACCGCAAACCCGATAGTTGCCCAGCAACACCTGTTCCCGATCGGCGGCGGGCAGGCTTCGTCCATACAACTCCTGCCAGATAAAATCGCGGAAATAACGGGTCTCGAAGTGGCCCAGAGGAATCCGCCCCAGCCCGGTCCACGCCGCATAACGCAAGCGCCAGGTCTGCCAGAGATTGTCCAGCCACTCTATGACATCCCCTTTCCAGTCCAGCGCGCTACGGCCCTTGAGGGACACCACTACCCGCGCAAAGCGATGCACCCGCTCCGCCTCCGACAGCGCCGCATTCCCGTAGACCCCGCCGCGAACACCGCGCTTGGACATTTGCAGCAAGCCAGACAACTCCAGTTCTGGCAAGGTAGACAGCACCCCATAGAGCAGGCGGGTTTCCTGGGGGATGCCGTAAAAGCCGTCCAGGGCGGGGCGCATTTCCATGAGGACGCGCAATTTTTTTTCTGCTTTTTGCATAGGGGTGATCGCTACCAAATGGGGTGAGGGTAATACTGCGCAATCAGCCGATCTTTGCTCACTAACGGCCGTCCACACACCATCGTCTGGGCGACGATGAGCCGGTCAAAAGGGTCGCGTGTCCCACTCAGCGCCAAGGCCAACCTGCTGACCAGCGCAAAGGGGATGGTGCATACCGCAAGCCCTATGATCCGCGCCAACTCCGCAAATAACGTGTCCGGCGTCACCATCACAACACCCCCTCGCACAAATGCTGAACCTCCAGCAGAGCCATGGGAGACACCAGCAGGTCGTGGGTCACGATAACACGCTGAATCTCTGCCGCGAAACGCTCCACCACGTCGGCATAAAGCCAGACCAAAGCATGGGTATCAAGATAGGCGACTGTCATCACCACCCTGCCACTCCGACGACCAGTCCAGATGAACGATGTTTTCCGGATCGCCCTGCAAGGCTTCGGGATGGGGCCGGAGGCGCGCAAACTTTCCTAAAACGGGTATGGGGTCGCGTGGGACGATCTGCACATGCCGCCCCTTCCACTCAATTTCTTCTGGCTTGCCGGTACTCAGTATCCGCCGCAGCACCACAAAAAGATTCGCCCTAAGCTGTGTCGCATTCATCATGCTCCTCCAGATGTACATTTACGGTCCTGACCGTACGCATTAAAAATGCAAAACGCAACCGAAAGGACGACCGGAAAATCAGCTCACGCGTGAAGCCACGCGCCTTATCCTTCTGGCCCAATGCCGGTGCTGGCAGAAAAATCCAACAGGTGCGCGGCCTTCACCATGCCCTCGTCCAATGACAACAACCGGGGACGACGGTGATTGTGGATGACGCCCAAATGAAGCGCATCTCCTGCCCGTAATCCCGTAGCCGGGTCATGGAGCAGTTGCACCGCTACTGCGCAATCCGCGGAACTGAGTGCCAGTATTTGAAAAGAACTCAACAGGGTGGCCTCGAAGACCTCGCGGATTGCATCGGCCTGCGCGATGTCCAACTCTTTCATCCGCACTCTGCGCGCCAACAGACTGGCAAACTCTACGCGCGTCCAGTCTGACGTGGCCAGAGTACCATCGAGATGCCGCAGATGGCTTTCGACTGCGTCGCTGG
>JAKAVW010000245.1 GCA_021827445.1 Pseudomonadota bacterium | reverse complement strand
AGGCCTTGACTGCAGTGGGCGGCCCTGGGGGCTGAATGTTTTCGTACCAGTAACCCAGGGTAAAATCCGTATGGGCATAGTGAAAGTCCAATTTTGACAAAATGCCGTACAGGTGGTGATGGATGCTCCAGTATCCAATTTGATTGGGTTTCACTTCGGGAAGCCCTGTCCCCATGGTATATCCATCTTCCTGGTTGTAAAACGGCTTGATGATCAATGTGCTTTGTGATGTAGGACGCCAGCGTATTTCACCAACCAATGCGTAGTCCTTGAATTTTTGCTGGTTGTAGCCTGAATAATTGAGGCTTTGCGGGTCCGAGTTGTATCCCAGGTAATAAAAAGTGCCGAGATTAGACGCCTGAGCATAGGTGAGGGGAAGGTAGCTGACACCCTTCATGCTATCGTAGACGGCAAAGAGTTTTGCCGTGAGTCGGCGACTGATCTGCTGGGTCACGCCGAAAGTACCGTTGTACCGATAATCCGGGGCGGATCCATTCCCTCGCCAACTGTCGGCATGCGCATAGGAAGATGAAATGAAAAACTTGGTGCCGGTGGGCAGCAACCCGGAGTCCAAACGCACGAAAGTCTTGTGAAAGCCGAAGGAACCGATACTTTGGGAGACTTCGCCGCCGAAGTGATCCGAAGCCCAGCGAATGTTCCGGTTGAGATATCCCTCCTGAGTGAATACGGAGATATGCTCCGGCGCAAAGGGAGGTGTCAGGAGACTGACGCTCAGCAAGTTTTCGCTGTCGAATAAAAATTGTTGGCCTGCCCCAGGATCGATGGCAGAGATGGGAATGCCGTCCACGGTACCAATAGCTCCTTTGATGCTCGATTCGCCGCGAATACTGATTCCGATGGGGCCACCACTGGCCAAACCATAGGGATCAGGTGTCTGCACCATCACCGAAGGTAGTCCGCTGACGATGCTATAGACATTGGTACCACCGGGACTTTGAAAGAGGTTGAAACTCGACTGCGGGATGGTGCTGCCCGTGGCCGCGCCCAGAGCGGGCAGGGCAAGGGGTGCCTGACCTTTCCCCGTCACGGTTATGGCTTGGAGCACCGGGGCATTTGCGCCGCCGCTTTCCGCCCACGCGAAACTCGACTTTGCGGTGGCGGCCATTATCAGCGTGTACGCCGTGTAATGCATGACCGTTTTGATTTTCATGATGGCTCCTGTCGCAATAAATACGAAGACGCACCCCTAGAAACGCAGGCCTACCGTCCCGGCGACGGAAATGGGCGCGCCAGGATAGAAACTGGCGCCGCCGGATTGCGCGGTGCTCAGATAGCTGCTGTCGATGAGGCCGATGTAATGGCGGTTAAAGAGGTTCAGGATGCTCAGATTCACGGTCAACTCGCCGACATGGGCAATATGCCGGTGATATTCCATGTTCAGGTTGGCCAGCAGGTAGCCCGACACGGGTTGGGTATGCAGGGTATCTGCATAGCGGGTGCTCATGTACTGGAACGTGGGCGAGATACTGAAACGACCGTATTCGTACAGCGCGCCCATGCTGCCGACGAAACGCGGCGTATCGGGAAACTGCAAGCCGGTGACCGGCAGGAGGGCGCCACTGCCGGTACGCAGATTCTGGGTGAAATAGGCGCGGTCATAAGCGAGATTGGTGAAGAGAGAGAGCCCCTGCCAGACCTTGGCCCCAGCCGCCAGTTCAAAGCCCCAGGCGCGGCCGATGCCCGCGTTCTGATCATAGCTGATGCCCACCACGGGGTCGTAAGCATTGACATATTTGTTGCGATAGGTGGCGTAAAAGAAGGTGGGATTCACATACCACGCCGCTTCGTGCCATTTGAGCCCCAGACTGAAGCTGTCAGAGGTTTCTGGCGCCAGTTGATCCCAGGCACGCTGTGCCGTCACCCCGGCCTTTTGGAAAGCGGCCATGTTCATTTGTACGGAAGGCCAATTATTGAAGGCGGGCGCACCATTATTGCGACCATAGGCAAAGACGCCATCCAGGTGTGGATTGACCGCATAAACGGCCGAGAAATAGGGCAACCATTGATAAAAGGTCCGGCCCTCGACGCTGCTAGAGGGGTTGGGGGATGTGACCAGATTCAAGGCATCGGCATAGGAGGTGTTGGGGATTCCCGTGGTGTTGTAAACCGTAAATGAAGGGGTTTGCTCCATCAGATAACGGGCACCTGCTGTAAATGTTACCGGACCGGCACTTCGCCGCCACTGAAAATAGGGACTGTTGAAGACGTGGTCCGCCGTGGCGCGCGCAAGGAGCGCATATCCGCCAAAGACGGGCTGGCCGTTGACCAGACGATAGATCTTGAAATCCGTAGGTGGACCGGGAGGCGTCAGATCTTCAAACCAGTAGCCAACGGAAAAATGATTGCCACGCCATTGGGTGTCATACTGGGCCACCACGCCATAGAGGGAATGGTCTATGACCCAATCTCGCAAAGCTGGTTTACCTCCGAGGTTACTCAACCCTTGCAGGTAATAGCCATTTTCCTGGCTGTAGAAGGGTTTGATAACGAGCGTGTTCTGGTCATAGGGATGCCAGTTGAGTTCCCCAAATACCGCATAATCCTGAAATTGCTGCCGGTTATAGCCATAATAATTCACATCGTTGGCGGCAGTTCCGGTGAGTGCGCTGTTATAGCCGAGATGGTAGTACTGTCCCAGATTGCTGGCCTGGGTATAGGTCAGGGGCAGGTAATTATTCTCCTTCATGGAACCGTAAGCTGCGTAAACTTTGGCGTTCAGAGTTTGGCCGAAATCCTGGCTGATGCCGATCTCCCCGTTATAGCGATAGTCAGGCGATGCTCCTGGGCCGCGCCACTGTCCCGCGTGGGTATAAGAACCGGACATGAAGACGCGTGTGCCAGTAGGCAAGGTGCCGGAGTCCAGACGAATAAAGGTACGATGAAAATTATAGGATCCAACGCTTTGATCGACTTCGCCGCCAAACTTGGGCCGGGGCCAAAGCACATTGCTGTTGAGATAGCCCTGGGTGGTGAAGACGGCCAGTTTGGTCGGCGAGAATGGCGGTGCCAACAGCGTAATACTGCGGATATTTTCCATGTCGAAAAGAAACTGCTCGCCGGGACCTGGGTTAATGGCGGACAGGGGCAAGCCCTCTACCGTGCCGATCCCTCCATGAGGGTTGCGCTCTCCTCGAATGCGGACGCCCTTGTTCCCTCCGGGCACGTTGGCCAGGCCATAGGGATCGGGATTCTGTGCCATGACCGATGGCAGAAAGGAGATGGCGGCGTAAGGATTGGTCTGCCCTGCTCCACCAAGGATATTCAATGCCTGACCGCTGATGGTGGCCCCCTGTTCAGCGCCGTTGGCGGGGCTTTCCAGGGTATTTTTTCCCTGCCCCTCCACCGTCACGGTACCAAGTCTTGGCGGGGCGCTATCGGCATCCGCAGAAGGAGAGCAGGCAAATACGCTGGCTACCGCCATATATAATGCTGTACGTGCAAAATGCTGCATGGTTATCTCCTCAGGCTAACTGTTCAACGATACGGCTGTAAGGCACCCGTACCGGTTCAGCAAAGGTGGTGCGGCGGTTGATCATGCGGACGGACAGAGATTCCACCCAGCGCCAGTATTCCTCAGCCACCTCCAGCGGGAATGCGACATTGCGCAGGGCCTGTACGTAGAGATCCAGCCAGAGTTCACGGTCCTTCTCTCGGATGGTGAAGGGAAAGTGCCGTTCGCGGAGATGGGGATGACCTTTGCGTTCCGTATATAACTTCGGTCCACCGCAGACCTCTGCGTGAAAATCTGCGGTCAATTCGACAGCTTTCCAGAAGTGCTTTTCATTGTTGCCAAAGATGGGCTGGAGCGGACTGTGCCAGATGAGCCGGTGATGCTCCACGACCAGTTCCCGGACTTTTTCCACCCCGGCTACCCGCCCTACCCGGCTGGTGGGAAAAATCACTTCGGGAAAATGCATATCGGTAACGGCGGGGCGCACTATGGATTCCTCCTCCCCAAAATGACGGATATCCAGCGTCTCCGAACCGGGGCAGTGCGGACCCTGCACCGAGAGGACAGCATCATTGTGAACGGACAATTTCAAGACGGCAGATCTTTCCTGTTCCATGTTCATCCCCCCTCTCCATATATGGCCGGATATGACGTATGATGCGTATATCCCGGCGAAACTGAACCGAGACCCGCAGGAGCGGGCCCCGAATGTGGTATATTTTCCTAAATATAGCGTTGCTCGACAGGATCGGCAACAACGATGGATCAAGCAATAATAGTGCCAAAGAATAATTATAATATTATCATGTGGTTATATTTTATCATCATGTAAGAGACTGAACATCTTGTACGCTTTGTTACCTATTTACGTATCCGTGTCTCATCAAACCAGCGGTGGCAGACAAATTTTGTCGCAAATCTGACCAGTCTCTACAAAAGGTTATCTAACGACAATCTCGTCTGATCACACCCGCATCCGAAAGAACTGCACAGATAGCATCTACTCACTTGTTTATATGAAAAATATAGCATTACATGCCGGTGCCGCTACCCCACGGTCTGCATTCCGGTATAAATATTGCTGGATACGCGAAATGATGCAGCCAGGAGGACCGGAACCGTGCCAGATACAATCATTGTTGGTGGTGGCTTATGCGGGCTTGCATTGGCCAAAAGCCTGCAGGAGCGCGGGCAGGATTTCACGCTCTATGAAGCGCGTGAGCGCATGGGCGGGCGTATATTTTCCGAACGCTGCCAACGCAATAATCTGGCGGTGGATCTAGGGCCAACATGGTTCTGGCCTGATACCCAACCGCGCGTCACCCGGATGATCTTGAGCCTCGGGCTCGACACTTTTGCCCAGCACGACCAGGGTGACATCCTGCGCCTGAATACAACGGATGAAAAACCGGAGGTCATGGAGTTGACGGAGGTACATGGGGGTGCCCGGCGCGTGGTAGGTGGGATGGGACGTCTCGTGACCGCCATGACCGCGCAACTCCCTGTGGACCGGTTGCACCTAGGCCATACGCTGCTATCCGTGGAGGAAGATGACGATTACGTTATTCTCAGTTTCCGCCACAACGAAA
>JAKAVW010000244.1 GCA_021827445.1 Pseudomonadota bacterium | reverse complement strand
TTCCGATCGGGAGACCACATCGCCGATGTGGCGCTTCTCAAAAAACTCCAAAGGCAGACGCATGAGGTGGGAAAAGACGTTCATCGCCCACTGGACACCCAGGGTCGCATTGATCTCAATGATCACCCAGGACCTGAGCCCAGAAAACACCGCCGAGAATAGTGTGACAGCCAGGTAGACAATGCCCAGAATGGTCAGGAGACTCTTGTCATTGATGACTAGGACTTCGTCCAGTATCCACTGGATATAGAGGGGTCCAAGAATACCAAAGATCTCCAGGACCAAGGCTAGGGTAAATATCCGAAAGAGCGCCCCGACCAGACCCTCCATCCGCCCGGTGAGGGCGCGGATGGACACCGCCGACTTCAGTGCCACCGGCGCGAAATCGGCAGCAGGCGAAAGCTCCAGAGCCACCCCGGTGAAGGCCTTGGAGACCTCATCCCAGGACATGACCCGAGTACCGCGCGCAGGGTCGATGATGGTGATGGCTTTGGGGGTCACCTTCGTTAGCACGACGAAGTGATTCAGGTTCCAGTGCAAAATACACGGGCGGCGCAGTTTGGCGAGGTCTTCTAGCTCGAGGCGCAACGAACGACCCTCAAGGCGTAATTCTCCGGCGATCTGGATTATCCGGGCGAGGTTCATCCCTTTGAGCGAAGAGCTGAAACGTCGGCGCAGGGTATAGAGATCGACTTCGTAACCGTGATGGCTGGCGATCATGGCGAGACAAGCGAGGCCACACTCCGATGCCTCCGATTGCAGAATGACGGGGGTCTTCTTGCCGAAGCCGAAGCGCAAATCGGCGAGGACATCTTGCGCGAACTTCATGCTGCGGCGGGGATTGAGGTCATGGGGTCCTTGACGACTTTCTGGAGAGGGGAAATATGCTCCCTTGGATGAGTGGCATGATGTGTCGACCCAAAGAAGACGTTATGACCCAAGCCCAAAAGGGGATCGAAAATCCACTGGATGAGCCGCAACCGATTCAGGGTGACCTCCGCTTTTAGCTGCATGCCCGAGCGCAAAGGACAGATATGGCCATTGATGAGGACGGCGGTATGCCGCAGGGCCACCATCACTCGGTATACTGGGGTGCTAGACCGGGTTTGGGTTAGGGTAGCGATCTCCGCCGGGGTCAGGGCGCCCGGGGAGATGCTCATCACGGTACCCTGGAAGCTCCCGAAATCTTGGTAGGGAAAAGCGGCATAGTGAAGCTCGACTTGGGAGCCACGGTGCAAAAAGCCGATGGTCTGGCTGGGCACCAACAATTGCGCGAGCAGTGGATCATGATGCCCCGGTGCAATGGATAAGACTGTCGTTCCGGCGCTGACTGCCTGCCCCTGGTTTACGGCCAAGGAAGATACGATACCCCCACGGGGGGCGCGCAGGATCAGACTGTGGCTGCTGGAGGACTTTGCCTGTTCCTGACGCAAGGCTTCCAGCTTGCTGCGAATGCTGCTGAGCTGGTTCTGAGTGGTGAGAGGCAACTTCTTGAGTTGATGGCGGGTGCTGTCGATTTCCTGGGCGAGAGCGGTTTGATGGGTTTCCAGCTCTTCCAGTTGGCTTTTGGCACTGTACACAGACAAACGTTGTTGCTGCAACTCGGGGTCGGATACCAGACCTCGACCCTTGACACTAAGGAACTCGTGCAAGACGTCCTCGGTACTACGGATATCGGCTTTCTGAATGGCAATTTCTTGCGTGACTTGGGCGTACTCCACCTGGAGATCATGGAGCTTGTCCGTGAGCATCCGGCCCTGAATGGCCGAAACGCTATTTTGTGTACGCAAGCTGTGGTGGAGGATGTTCTGCTCAGCCAACAATGACTGTTGGATAATCTTATTGACGAGCCCCATGGATGGGCTATAGAGATTGCTGGAGATCTCCACCAGCGGGGCACCTGAATGTACTCTCTGTCCGGCGTGAACGAGGACTTTGGTAACTGTCCCGGACAAAGGGTTCGATACCGAAAGCAGGCCGCTGCTGGGAACCAGCATGCCGGATACCGGAAGATGGCGCGTGTAGTGACCGAAGACGAGAAAACTCAGGATCGCCATCGTGATAATTACTGCCAAGACAGAATAAATATGATGGTGTATTGGTGCCGCGAGACGCACAGTGCCGATAGTCATGGAATCCTGATTCCAAGTGACTTCTTGGCGGAATAGCTTGTTTTTCATAAAAACATGAACTTTTCTTTTTAGCTAAAACAAACCATGATTGCAATTTGTCATTTATTGAAATAAATTTTAAAAAAGTCGGTATCTTTGTTTATTTCTTTTTTCATTTTTTCTACCGCTTTAACCGAGAAAAATCCATTATAAGCAGCAAGAATTCCGACAATAAAAAAGAGTCCGTTGTGGAAGTAGAAAATTGATAAAAATGCCATTATGCCGCAAATAAAGAACATTATTATGCTGATATAAGCAGAAACACTTCCTTTATAAATAGCGGTTCCGAACTTCCCAACAAAAAACCCGCGCCATTCAAGCACCGAAACAAAAAAAACAACAACCATTACCGTTGTTCTGAATAACGAGGGCCCGAATGTTGGGTTTAAGTATATTCCTAACTCCGTAAGAAGAAAACCAAAAAAACAAAATAGCGCGGCGCTAAATTTATACGCATAAAAAGAAACCAGATCGAATTTATCGCCGCGCATTTCCTGTTTTTCTACCAACCAAAATAAGCAGAAAATCCGCCAAATACCAACGATCCCCAGTTTAGACTGGTTGCAAGGTTAGAATAGCCAGCCTGTGCAGCAGCAAGCGAGGCGCCTTGCATCCCTAAGCCAAGTGCGCCAAAAGCATTGCCAATCGGAATGTATCCGCCAGAAACTTGCTGAATTTCGTCCATATCCAACTCACGAATATTGGAGATTGCTAAATCACTCATAAAGCCCTCCTAGCAGTAAAATAATCAGAAAACTATGCTAACTATAAGCATAGAATTAAAACATATACCATATATTACAGATAAGTCAACTACTCCGATATACTCCACTAAATGTCAAACATCTACTGTCACCGTTGCAAAGTCTGGAGATTCCCCATTTTTTAAACGGTCGCTTCGCTAAAACTTCCAAACATACCAAATGGGCTTTTTGCCACTGAGTCTGTAGAAAGTTATAGTTTATGAATAGTTTTATGCACCAATTCTGTCTAGGTGAATCCAGCATGCAAATATCGGATGTCCATCAATAATCATCGGCGGTCCTGCACGATGTGCGTGGAATTCGGATCGAGACAACAACCGCTCCACGCCGATCGGCGACACAGTGATCAACCGTTTCGCTCCGTGCGAAACCGCGCAGGCGATGGATTCCTCCAGTAGCTTTCGCGCAACCGAAGACGAAAACTGCCCTGGTGTCCCAGATCGGTTATTCAAATCCACGGCCGCGAAGCGCGACAACTCCCAGACGTCTGGAGAACATGGTGGCGTCAGGCCATTGAGCAATTGGGGGAAAACCTCGCCCAACAGATAGGAGCGCGTGGTGGGGAGGAGGCGGGCGCAGCCGGATACATGACCTTGATCGTCTTGCGCCACTACGTACACGGTGTCCGGCCGGTCGAACTGGTCCGACTCCATTCCGTTCTCCGTGTGCAACGCCCACCCCAGCTGCTCGACAAAGACTTGATGGCGGTAGCCGGCTACCTTCGCATACAGATTATTCGGTAAAACTTCAGATGGTCCGGATATAATCTGCATCTTATCCCTCGATAGAGTTTGTCTATGAGGATGAATCTACCAGCCCCGGCGGTTCTGTCTAGCTGTCAACCTTGACAGCTTGTCAAGTGTATCTATCCATGATACGCAGCCGGACTGCGGCCTGCCAAGCCGTCTTGTCAATGGCCACTTCCAGCAGTTTGGCCGTGTTGGCGGGGCACAGGTCCCGCCACAAGTCATCCACCAGCATGATATTGCTTCGCGGGAAGCCCGTCCGGAAATAACGGGCCTGTCCTGACGAGCCTTCCATCCGCCAGTCCCACCCCAGGGTGATGATGGGCGCCGTCTCGCTGACCCATTCGGTATAACCGGAAATGTTGGTCTGGCTGGCCCCTTCGTGAAGAGGGAGGGGTTCGTCCGGGTCCAGGCCGGACAAAAGATGCACCAAAGGAATCGCCTGAAACTGTTCCAGTGTCAGGCGCACATAGCCATCGGGAGACAACCTCATGAATCCAGGTCCTTGCGGCCTTACCGCGATTTCGTTCTGCACCGTCATGATCACCTGCCAGGAAAATTCGAATTAGGAACAGGCTACCGAATTACCCCATGATACGGTAGTGTCAACCCTGACAGGTTGATTATGCGATATCCACGGCATGCCCCGGTTGGCGGTGCTTTCTCCCCACGGCCTCGCGCTGCCCAAGAAGGAGGGACATTTGGACCCTTGGAAGGAAGATCTCCTGCAGACATTCCAGTCCATCGAATGTGAACGGCAGGTGTTGGCCATGGTGGCCGAGTTGGCGCGCAAGCTGGAATTCGATTACTGCGCCTACGGCTTGCGCATGCCGCTCCCGCTTGCGCGTCCAAAAACCGCCATGTTCAGCAACTACCCTGCGGTCTGGCAGGCCAGATATCAAGCGCAGGAATATCAGGTCATCGATCCCACGGTACAGCATGCCATGCGTTCGCCGTCCCCTATCATCTGGTCCGATGACCTGTTTGCACCTGCGCGCGAGCTATGGGAAGAGGCCCGTTCATTTGGCCTACAGGCCGGGCTGGCCCACACTTGCCGCGATGCCAGCGGGATGGGCGGCATGTTGACACTGGCGCGAGCTGGAGAAACCGTTACCACAACCGAGTGGCAAGCAAAGGCCTGCCATATTTCATGGTTGGTCCAGGCCGTTCATCTCTGCATGGTCCGCATTGCAGCGCCCAAACTCTTGCCGGAAATCGCCGTACAACTGTCTTGCCGAGAGGTGGAGGTACTACGCTGGACCGGCGAGGGCAAGACCTCCGGCGAAATCGCCGAAGTCCTCAACATCACGGAGCGTACGGTCAATTTTCACATCGGCAAGACCATGGCCAAGCTGAATGCCGTCAATAAGACCGCCGCCGTATTGCGGGCGGCGATGC
>JAKAVW010000243.1 GCA_021827445.1 Pseudomonadota bacterium | reverse complement strand
ACGGGATGAATCCCGAACAGCGCAAGGCGGTAAAGCAAGAACTGGAAAGGCGGCTGGACTTCATTAAATACGCACCGATCTACACCATTTCCGCTCTGCATGGCACGGGTGTGGGTGATCTCTATAAGAGCATTGATCAGCTATGGATTGATTCTCGTCGTCATTTTTCCACAGGGGAGCTGAATCGCGCGCTGGCCGATGTGATCGAGACGCATCAGCCACCCATGGTAGGCGGGCGACGTATCAAATTGCGTTATTGTCATCAGGGGGGAGAAAACCCCATCACCCTGGTGTTTCACGGTAACCAGGTGGCGCGTTTGCCCGGTACCTACAAGCGTTATTTGGAGAGTGCCTTTCGGCGGACGCTCCATTTGGAAGCTGTGCCCTTGCGTCTGGTCTTCCGTCAGGGAGAGAATCCCTATGATCCACAACCGAAAAAAGGGAAACACTGAATGACGGAGCGTATCCCGGGCTGGTGGCGCTGGGCGATCATGGCTGCGTGCATTTATATGGCAATTTTGGTAAGTAATCGTTATCTATCTGTTAATCCGCAGATGGGCTGGGTGCGTGCCGGCGAGTACGCTCTCTGGGCCGCCATAACGCTGGGTGCCATTGCCCGCTTCTTCCCGGCCCTGACGCCTTACGGCTGGCGGCCGGTCACTATCTTCCTCGGTGCGCTGCTCTCAGGGCTGGAAATCTTTATTGGCGCCGGGCCTGACACGAAGGTGCGTGTGGACGAATGGATGACGGCACTCATCGGCATCGCTGTGGTCACCATCCTTGCCCGTTTTTTACCCGCCGCCATTACGCGTTTCTGGTTTGGTCAGGAGGTGGTTCGTCGTGGACCTATTGCTCGTACGCCACGCTGAGGCGGAAGATGCAGGTAATGGTGGATCTGACTTTGAACGTCGGTTGACGGTGCACGGCCATGCGAGTGCGGCAGAAATGGCCGATGGGCTAGCGCTCTGCGTCCGTAACCAGGCCGCATTGTGGAGTAGCCCTCTGGTGCGGACCAGGGAAACGGCTGCATATCTTGCGACGGCTTTGGGGGTGGAAGTGTCAAGCTATCACGACGCCATACCAGCAGGCGATTTCGGTCAACTTCGCCATGACTGGCAAAACCTTTCCCCGCAGACCGGCACCCTGATTGTGGTGGGCCATCAACCGCATCTCGGGATCTGGGCTGCACAGTTGATGGGTATATCTCTCCCGGTTAAAAAAGCCAGCGTCATAGCGATCGCCTTGGATCGTTCTGGTACGGGCGGACAATTACTCTGGTATGCACAGCCCGTGGCCCTGGCACGTCTGGGACAGATTCGGCATCAGGGGTGACCTGCGCTATAATGCGCGGAGTTCCGGGCAGCGCGCTCCCGCGCCCGCCCTGTTATCCGTTCACCGTTCGTCAGGAGGTGTAAAATGTCCGAAGCATCTAATCTCGTTATTATCCTCATCACCGGTCCGGAGAATCCCAAACGGCTGCCTTCCGCCTTTTTTCTCGCTGCTACGGCTGCCGCAGCGGAGCAAAAAGTGGTGATGTATTTCACCGGTCCCGCCACGGAATTGCTGGCTAAGGGCAAGGCCGAGAGCATATTTCCCATGGCCGGTGGCAAGAGTGTCGCTGACTTCATGAAATTGGCTGAAGACAATGGAGTGCAGATCATCGGTTGCCTGCAATCTCTGGAACTCAACGGCATGACCAAAGATGACCTGGCCAAGCCCGTTCCCATGATGAATCCGAGCGCTGCTTTACCGTCTCTGGCCGCCGCGGGACGGATTCTGACTTGGTAACCAAAATCAATCGTTATGGTTAAGTACCTTAGATCCCGTTCTGTTGGCGGGCTTCACTGATCAATCATATGCTGAGAGCAATATTAGGGCGTTGGCGCTGTTATCGTCATAAAAGTGTCATAAATACTTCATTAAAGTGTCATATTGTTGTGTTAGATTGCTCTTCGAGTTTCGCTGAACGATAGCGTTCTTGTGCTGTCTGGATGCGGGATGTTCAATGGGTAAGCCGTAAATCAACGTATTTGCCATCTTTGGAGGCCTTATATGCTGTATCGCTTGAAGAAAGAAGTGTCGCGTAGTGTCAAAAGCGCTGTAGTCCTGTCCGCGCTGGGTCTTTCTACCCTATATGCCCTGCCCGTTTCGGCGGCTCCGACCATCTCGTTGTTGGAAACCGGTTCCACTCTGTTGTATCCGCTCTTCAATCTGTGGGTTCCTGTGTACACCAAGATGAACCCGGGCGTTCAGATTACCACCCAGGGCACAGGCAGTGGCACCGGTATCGCTGAGGCGATCTCTGGCGTGGCACAGATCGGCGCTTCTGACGCCTATATGAGCAATGCGCAGATCAAGCAGCATCCCAACATCCTGAACATCCCGCTGGCCATCTCCATCCAGATGATCAACTACAATATTCCCGGCCTGAACAATGTGCATCTGAAACTGTCCGGTCCGGTGCTCGCGGGCATCTACTCCGGCAAGATCACCAACTGGGACGACGCGGCCATTGCCAAGCTGAATCCCGGCATGAAGCTGCCCAACCACAAGATTATTCCGGTGCATCGTACCGATGGTTCCGGCGATACCTTCATTTTCACCACCTATCTGTCCGACACCACGCCGGAATGGAGCAAGAATATTGGTTACAGCACGACGGTGAGCTGGCCGGCAGTTCCTGGTGGAATTGGTGCAGAGGGTAATCCCGGTATGGTTCAGGCCCTAAAGACGACGCCTTATGGCATCGCCTATATCGGCATCAGTTGGAAGAAGCCGGTGGAAGAGGCCCATCTGGGGATGGCCATGTTGGAAAACCGCGCCGGCAAGTTCGTGCTGCCGACGGTGGCGAATGCCAAAGCCGCGGCGGGTGAAATGGTCAATAAGACCCCGGCCGACGAGCGGATCAGTCTGGTCTACGCGCCAGGTGCCAACGCCTACCCCATCATCAACTACGAATATGCGATCGTCAGCAAGACCCAGCCCAACGCTGAAGTTGCCACTGCCATGCGTAAGTTCCTGAGTTGGGCTATTGATCCGAAGGGTGGTAATGCGCCACACTTCATCACCGCGGTGAACTTTGTGCCGCTACCCGATAGCGCTGCGGAGCTTTCCCGCAAGCAGATCGCGGAAATTAAGTAAAGGTTGTGCCGGAGCCGGGGCTGGTCCCCGGCTCTTCCATATCCAATGCAGGACCCCGCTGTATATTTTATGATTATTGATGCCGACTATTCAGATGCTCTAAGTGCCGGGAGATTTGTGGGATGAAAATTCCTGTATTCAGGGTCTGGTTGATCGCTACGGCTAGCTTTTTACCACTTTCATTAATCGCACTGATTGTATTTTTGGCGATTTATTCCTGGCCTGCTATTCAGTTTAATCAATTTCATTTTTTGTGGACCAATGACTGGAATTTGGGGAATCTTTACGGTAACCCGGTCACGGTACATGGTGCGCAGATCATGCCAGGGGCCAAGTACGGCATTTGGTTCCTGGTCGTCGGCACTATTGTTAGTTCGGCGCTGGCCATGGTGATGGCGATGCCTGTTGCCATTGGTGCTGCATACTTCCTCAGTGAAGGCGTGCGCAAATCCTGGGCAGGCCCTTTATCTCTTTTCGTGGATTTGCTGGCCGCCATTCCCAGCGTTGTTTATGGGTTGTGGGGCTACGCGCTGCTGGTACCACTTTTTGGCCAGACAATTTTTCCCTTCCTGGCTAATACGTTTTCTTTTATTCCTTTCCTGAATGGTGATCCGGGTAGTGGCTATGGGTTGCTGACTTCAGCTTTTGTGCTGGCGGTGATGATCATTCCATTGATTTCCGCCACCCTGCGCGAATCCATCCGGATGACCGAGCCCGAATTGAAAGAGGCGGGCCTGAGCTTGGGCTTAAATCGCCTGGAGGTTTTCTGGCATATTACCCTGCCCAAACTGAAGACGGTGTTGATCGGCGTGGGTATTCTCGCCTTGGGTCGGGCCCTGGGAGAAACTATGGCTGTCCTCATGGTCAGTGGCAACGCGCTGAATTATCTGCCCAATAACATTTATGCGCCGATCTCCACCATGGCTGCATTTATTGCCTCGCAACTGGATAGCGCGCTGCAGGATCCGACGAACATGGCCGTGGAGGCCCTTTCTGAGATTGCTCTCGTGCTGCTACTCATTACCGTGGCGGTAAATATTGCGGCGCGTTTGTTGTTATGGATGGCGAGGGTGCGCTGATGGCAATCAGAGCGATCGAGCGCAATGTCAGCGTCAGAACAAGCACGAAAGGCTTCAAAGTGTCTTTATCACGGCGCGTGATGACGGCATTCGCCTGGATGTTCGTAGTCTTTTCATTTCTTTTTGTCGCAGCGATGTTTATTTCCATTATCGGAGACGTGCTCATTCACGCATGGCCGGCGCTGACCCCAAAATTGCTGACAGATATTACCAACGGTATTGGCGGTGGTCTCAAAAATGCTATCGAGGGAACCATGGTCATGTCTGTCGGGGCGTTGCTTCTGGCGGCACCGATCGGCATTGCTGCAGGGATATACCTGAGTGAGCATGGCCATGGTGGAGCTGGAAAAATGCTGCGCTTTCTTTCGGATGTGCTGGTTGGCATACCATCTATCGTCCTGGGATATGTCGGCTATATCACTATGGTCATTTATCTGGGTTGGCAGTTCTCTGTGGCGGCGGGCATCATCACGTTAACAGTCATGTTGCTGCCCTACATTGCCCGCTCCACGGAGCTGGCAATGGCCAATATTCCTCTGGCGGTGCGCGAAGCCGGTTATGGGCTGGGTGCAGGGGAGGGGCGCGTCGTACTGCATATTTTGTTGCCTGGCGCAGCACCGGCGATAATGACAGGACTTTTCTACGCTGTTGCCCTGTCCATGGGAGAGACTGCCCCTCTGTTATATACAGCAGGTTGGTCTAATTACATGTGGAATGGCCGGTTTACCAAGGAACCCATTGGCTATCTGACTTATGTTGTCTGGACCTTTATCAACGAACCTTTTGCTGAATCCCATATGCTCGCGTTTGCGGCGGCTTTCCTGATTACCGCGGGTGTGTTAATCCTGATTCTGGTCGAGATC
>JAKAVW010000242.1 GCA_021827445.1 Pseudomonadota bacterium | reverse complement strand
AGTAGCACGGCGCTTGAAGCCTGACAGATACGGAAACAACCGGATATTCACAAAGTCCCGGAGGTCGTCCCCGGACATGGCCTTGTGGTGGTCCATCCTGCCATCTGCCGTTTTGGGCGCCGCCCAATGCTCCCAGCGGAAGGCATCCTCCAGGATGAAGGTGTAGGGACGGCCTTCCAGCTCAGCCTCCATGGCGCGGTCCTGCTCCAGGGCATCGAGGTATTTTAAAAACAGCAGCCAGGAGGTCTGTTCGGTGTAATCGAGTTCGCTGGAGGAGCCTGCATCTTTGTGGAGGATGTCATCGATATTCTTGAAGGCCTGCTCGAACATGCGTCTCTCTTGCGGTCAGTGGTGGGTATCGCTCGCCTGAATATAAGCCATTGGAGGCATGGCGGGAAGCCGTAAGGGATTTCTACTGAATTTTGGTGCGCTATTTAATGCATCCCCTGGAGCAAATGCTCTCGAGAATATGTGATTTCTATAATTTACATTTGCATAAACAGAAATAAAATATACGCCCATTAAAGTTACGGAATAACGACTTGTGTGAAAGTCGTAATTATCCATTAAAATAAACGAAATTTTCATGCAATGCAAGATATTGGGTAAGTTTGTGTGCTCTTTGAAGCTGGTTGTAGCAATGTGGCAACCTGTTTACATCCTGCTGAGCGATGGTGTACAATTATCCTATGCTACTGATCGCATTAGGACTAATGCTTCGTTGAATAGTCGAATATTCGTTATTTTAAAGGAAAAAAATGACAAAATGTAAACTCTACCCGGTGTCTGCAGCAGGGAAATATTTTGGTTTGATACAGTACCTACTGTTTTTTGTCATAGGAATATCCGGGTTATTGATTATTGTGCATCCCTTCTTGTGGACTGCATTGGCTTGTTACGGATGGTGTGCGCTCTTTCTGCTGTCGTTTTGTGGAATCTTCATGGTGGATGCCGCGCTGCGTTGGCGGATGTTGGATACTCGTTCAGTAAAAGAGGGCTGGGCCATCGGCGAGCAATGGGTTTCACCCGCTCGTATGGTGCGCCGCATCCGCTATGCTCATCGCGCCGCTTTCCCTTCCGCGATTCTGCAGAGCGGTGCAGTCGGGCGGAACATTCGAGCGCCAAAGCAAGCCCAAGGGCGGCAAAGCCACCGCTCTCCACGTCGCCAGGCAGGTGCTGCCCAGAAAAACAAAAGCAGCGGCGATGCAGGGGGCGGCGGTGAGGGCGACCCAGAAGACACGATCGATACCGATGCACTGAACACAACGAATGCGGCAAATTCTTTTTCCCGCATTGCCCATCCATCTCGTCCACCATTCTCCGCTCCCGCCCAGTTTTTTTCTTTCCGAGATCTGGCTATTCGCTGGTCGTGCAGCGCAAAAACGCTCAGGAATAAAGTTTCCACAGGAAAATTGCCACGCCCGACCAACCTACCTATCGGCCCCCGCTGGCCCCTGGTCGTCATCGAAGCTCTTGAACGGGGCGAGTGGAAGGTACCCGAACCGGCAGCGCCGACCACCGTCCCCGCACGCCGTGGACGCCCTCCCATCGCTGCATCCAGGTCATCGTCATGATGACCAGAGCCATTCCTTCATTCGTTTTACCCAGGCCGCTGAATCGTTTTTGGAGCCTGCCGTCCATACGGACTGTGCAAACGCAAGTCCCTCGGTGCATGGCTGGGTGCGTGCCGGTATGCATCGATTCCCGTAGGTGCGATGCGTTATATCCTGCCACTCACCAGCAGAACGTGCGACAGACCACATCCTCTCACTCTCGGTGTGGTCTTGCGTATGGCACGGCGGGGATTTGCCGAAGCGACTTGGCTTACGCAGTCTGTATCGAAGCAAGCCATGTTTTCCCCCCGCTCCCTTCGGTCACGGTGGAAAAACTGCTTGGTCAGGGTTTCACCCCGACACCCCGCACGGCTCCCTGCGGTCGCCCGTGCTATCAGCCTGCGGAGTTTGAGCGATGAACGCGCCTACTCCAGCGTCTAAGAAAAAGGGTGGCCGCAAGCCCTTGCCGCCCGATCAGCGCCGCAGCCTGCGCTTCGAAGTCTGGCTCTCGCCCGTCGAGCGAGCGGAGTTGGTGGCGCGTGCCAAGCTGGTCGGTATCACGCCTGGCGAATACATGCGCCGCGCCATCACCGGAGCACCGATGCCGCCGCCACCACTACCCGCACTGAATCGACAGGCCTGGACCGAACTCTGCGGACTTGCGGCCAATGCCAACCAATATCAGGTGGCAGTCAATGCGGGTAAGGCCTTTGGCTGGGCGCCGGCGTTGCTGCCGGAGCTAATTCGGCAGATCAGCGCCCTGCGACGGGGACTCCTTGGACTGGACCCGGATGAGAATTGCCTTGTCCCAGTGGAGGACGCACATGATTGAAAACATCGAAAAAGGCGACGATGCCTTCGGTCTTGCCCGCTATCTGCTCGCCAAAAAAGACCGGAATGGCCAGATCCGGCCCCGCCACGATCTGATCGGCGGCACCCTGACCGGCCGTAACGCGCGACAGTTGGCGGACGAAATAGAATGTTTCCATCGCCTGCGCCCCAGGCTGAAAAGCTATGTGGGGCATGTCTCTCTGCGTACACCCGCCAACGATCGCCTGCTGAAGGATACAGAGTGGCGGGAGATCGGTGACCGCTGGGCTAAGGCAATGGGCATAGCCGCCTACGCCATCATCCATCATGGCGACCATATCCATCTGCTGTTTAGCCGGGTCAACCCAGATGGTTCCGTGGTTTCTGATTCCCAGGATTATCGCCGGGGTGAGGCCGCCGTGCGCCGAATCGAAAAAGACATGGGCTTGATCCAGGTGGAATCCTCGCATCTTCTGGAGCCCAAAAAAGCAGTCACCCACCGCAAGGCACCCACAAGAACGGAAATCGCCATGGCCGAGCGGGGGGCACTGCCCAAGAAATATACCCTACAAGATCTTTTGGACATGGCGCTGCAACCTCGGCCCACCGTCACCCGCTTTATCGAAATACTGGAGCAATTCGGTGTGGTTGTGGAACCCAATATCGCGGGCACCGGCAAGTTCTCTGGCTTTGCTTACTGGTTCGAAGAAACACGCTTTAGCTCCAAAAGCCTCGGACGAGGCTACACCCTGGCAAACATGCAAAAAAAAGGATTGACCTATGAGCCTGATAGAGACCTTGCAGCACTCCACGGATGCCGCACACGCACAGCGAATTACAGCGCTCACGCAGTTATCGCAACAAATGCTCCAACTGCAGAATCTGCAAAACCAGATAACCCAGTCGCTGCAGCAGATGAATACGATGCAAAAACAGCTGCAATCCCTGCCGACGGAAATCGCCCAGGAGATTGTGCAGAGCCTTCAGCCGATGGAGCGAATGGCGGAGACTCTGGACCAAGTATTGAATCTTCAGAGGGAGAGTCTGGAACCCTTTTTGCAGAAAAGGATGCAGGATATGGAAATCAGTCTGAAAGACCACATGCAGCAGCAGACGCAGGAATACTGGAAAACACTGCCCCAGGACCGGATCAAGCGGACCTTGTTGATCGCCCGCGAGAAAAGCAGGGCCTATCTCCGGAGCCAGCGGGAAATGAAGAAGACGGCAGCCGATCTGGAAAACCAGATACAGAAAAACCACGCTCTGGAAACGGAAATCGATCAACAGGCCGAACAACTGGAGGTCTCGCAACGCCGGACACGGAAATGGAAGGTGACCACACTCATACTGGGGACAGTGACCATCAGTCTGACGGCACTTTGGATATGGTTATCACCTCCCACATCCCCACTGCCGTCCCTTTCTGGTCCGATCTCTTCGCAAAACAACGTGCCAGGTCTTCAGAGACGAAACGACGCATAATTACGATCAACAGCAAGATCGACGATCAGATGTTGAGCTGGAAGCGTCAAACCAACTTACTGCGCGTTTTGGGGAAACTCGGGTTCACCTTACAAAAGCGCGGGAAATTCATCTGGGTGTGGCGTGACGGTTTCCCGTTGTATGTGCTCTCCCCGGACTTTGGAATGCCCCAATCTTCAAGATATCGCTGGCGTACGCCAGATGGCCGTTCCAACGGTGATGCCATCGATCTTCTGCACGTGGAGATGGGACTCACCATGGCGCAAACTTTCTATCTCCTGAATGGCATTCCGACGCTGGGCAGGAAGCCCCTGAGCATTCAACTGCCTCCTTCTTTTGTGCTGCCGGATAGACTGCTGGATAAAAAACCATCACGGTCAGTCACAATCATCACCCCGCACGGAAATATAGTCTACCCACAGACGACTTCACCCGGAGTGAGGGCGCAACCTGAAGAAAAATATCTTGATATGGTAGAGGCTGCAGAATTCGGACAGGAAACCGCACCTAGGAAATCCATTGGCATCCCCGTACCAGTAGTAATACCAGCACCACTGCCGAACGCATCGCCGCAGCGGGATGAAGGCGCGGGGGATGAGGATGGGAAGGAAGATGATGATCCCTGGCACACCATGAGTTGGTGAAGAAGCACCATCCCAAAGTCACAAAACGAAAAAGTACTACGGTTACCCATAACATGTGGCATGATAATTGCTATTTACATATCATATGCGCAGGCGCGCGCCCGCGCGCGTGTTTTTTACAAAACATACTGTACACACTCTATTTTACCCTATTAAACATTGATTACATTAAATAAAATGTGTACAGGACCCCCAAATACACACAGCTGTACACGCTGTACACATTTTGACTGCCCAAGTTTGACAATGAATGGTTGTTGGGCAGCGGTCACTGGCCGAAACAGTCAGTAGGCATAGGCGATCCGACCGAATAGAGAGTCAGGACTACGATTTCACGGTGAAGTGGATTTCCGTTTTCAGGCATAATCAGACTGCCGTAACCACTCAACTGAAAGGACAACTTCATGGACATTGCAACCATCGACCAGCAGTACAATCAGCTTCAGCAGGAGGCGCAAGGTGTCTCTCAATCGCTGCAGGCGCTTGCAGCGAAACTCAAGACAGCCAGCGACGGCGGCAACCAGGACGCCCGCGAATGGCTTCTGGATCTTCGCGAGTTGGCGATGAACATACAAACTGAGCAGCAGCAGGTCATGTC
>JAKAVW010000241.1 GCA_021827445.1 Pseudomonadota bacterium | reverse complement strand
ATGGATTCGTGGCGAGGCACCCGATGTACCACCACATTCAGGAAACTGCCGATGAGCAGACCGAGCAGAGCGATTAAGAGATAGGCCACACTCATTGCATCCTGTGTCATGCAATTTCTTCCAGAGACAATCTGCTGAGTCGCAGTTCCAGCGACTGCACACTGACACCCAGCAGATCTGCGGCATGATGCCGGTCGCCTCCGGCCTGCTCCAGCATCTGGCGCAGCAATACGGCCTCGGCCGTGTCTAAAGCGGCCAGCGCAACTCTTGCCGATACAGAGGTAAGCATGCCGTTTCCTGGTGCCACACCGCCAGAAGAGGTGAGTTCTGCTTCAGATAGAATATCGTCCTGCTGTAACGCAAGGTGGCGCTCCAGCAAATTTTCCAGTTCGCGAACATTTCCGGGGAAAGCGTAGCTACCCAGCCGCTCCAGAGTCCCCGCGGGCAGTCGCGTCGGCGCACCATGATACTGCGCACCCCCGATACGTTGCAGAATCACCTCTGCCAACTGCGGAATATCCTCCGGATGCTCGCGTAAGGGGGGCATTTGGAGCCGCACGACATCCAGACGATACAGGAGATCCCGACGAAAGTTACCGGCAACGACCATTTCTTGCAGATCGCGGTGAGTAGCGGAGATGAAACGCAGATCCAGGGGAATTTCCCGCGATGCACCCAATGGACGAATGGTTCGCTCCTGAATGGCGCGCAGGAGCTTAACCTGCACCATCATCGGTAGCTCACCGATCTCATCCAGAAAAATGGTGCCGCCATTGGCCGCCACGAAAAGCCCTTCGCGGCGCTGCACAGCACCAGAATAAGCCCCCTTTTCGGCACCAAAGAGCTCACTTTCCACCAGTCCCTCGGGAATGGCACCACAGTTGACAGCCACGAAAGGCTTGTCGTGACGGACCCCAGAGGCGTGGATCGCACGCGCTGCCAACTCCTTACCAGTACCAGACTCACCGGTAATATGTACTGGCGCATTACTTCGCGCAACGCGGCGGATATCATCGCGTAAGCGCCGCATGACCGCAGAATTGCCCACCAGCCTTTGCGTACCGTCCGAACCCACCGGTGACAGGCGGCTGAGATCAACAGCTTGAGCTATCAGTCGCCGCAGACGCGTAAGTTCGATGGGCTTGGCCATGTAATCAAAGGCCCCTGCCTGCATCGCCTCAACCGCGCCATCGGCGGAGGAGTAGGCCGTAATCACGGCGACCGGCACCTGCGGATGCAACGCATGCAGACGACGTACCAGATCAATACCCGAACCATCCGGCAACCGCAGATCGCTCAGACATAAAGAGGGGGCACCTTCGGCGAGGCGGGCGTAGGCCTCCGCGAGGGAATGGGCACCCGTGACCGCGATTCCCATACCCTGCAGCGTAATGCCCAGCAATTCAACGATATTCGGCTCATCATCCACGATCAGGGCAGGTGGCAATATGGAAAAATCAGCCATCACTCCTCCACCTCCAGGCACCAGCAGGGGAGAAAAATCCGGAACAGCACACCACCCTGTGGATGGTTTTCACAATCAATGCGACCGCCATTGATGCGCAACAACTCGCGCACCATAGACAAACCCAGTCCGGTACCCCGTGAATTTGTCGTAAAAAATGGCTCAAAAATGCGCTCCATCACCTCCGGTTTTACGCCCGATCCAAAATCTCGCAGCGTCACCATGACGGTTTCCTTGTCCGCACGCACCGTCTCGATTTCCACCCGCATCGTCGCATCTTCCGCCACCCCATACTGCGCACTGTTATGCAGCAGATTCCAGAACACCTGGCGTAGCTGCGCAGGATCGGCATAAATCTGAAGCTGCGGGGAAATTTCGCGGATAACGATCGTCATGGGTGCAAGTAGCGGATCGGCCTGCAACTGAGTGACGAGCGTCGGCAACCAGTCCGACAAAGCGATGGATTCGGAATGCGCCGGGCTGGGGCGGGCCATCTCCAGTACCGATTCGATAATGGCGTTGATGCGCACCGTCTCTCGTTCCAGTATCTCAAAAAGGTGCCGCGAGCCGGGGTGTTCCACGCTCTCACCGAGCAGGTTACCCGCGTGGCGAATCACGCTGAGCGGGTTACGAATTTCATGGGCAATATTAGCCGCCAGGCGACCCAGCGCCGCCAGCTGCGCCTCCCGTTCGCGGGCACGCAACGCTGATGCATCGCGGAGAAGCAGTAGACAATAGGGGCTCTGGGGCAAAGCGATTTTACGTACCAGCAGAGTCTGCGCACTGTCCTGCAGGGACGGATCACGTCCACCCAGGGTGATTATCATCTCGCCGTCACCCGGTGCCGGTTGTCGCAATGCGGTGGCCAGACGCGGCTGCACCATATCGAGGGCGGCAGGTGCGGAAGTCCATAGCCGGTATCCCGAAAGCGTCCGAGCAATGGGGTTGCTGAGAACCACACGGTTTTGCCGATCCAGTACGAAAACGCCCACATCCATATGCTGCACAATTTCCCGGTTCAGGGCGTTGAGATTGACGACCTCTGCATCCCTTTGCAGCGCCAGACGGTTGCCACGTTCCAGACTGAGGACCAGACTGTCGGCCAGCACCGCCACCGCCACCAGCGCCAGGACATAGATAAAAAGCTGGCCAAGCGGCGGATGCACGGAGGCCATCCCGCCCAAAAGTGATTCACTCACGAGCAGCGCCAGCAATATCCACACAAAAACAAAAGCGCTTTTACCGCGCAAAAGACTCGCCGTGGACACCAGCAGCAAGAAGGGAAGGATACTAAAGGGACCGCTGACCCCTCCCCCGAAACGCAATAATAGCAGCACCAGCAAGGTATCAGTCGACACCTGAATCCAGGCGTGGTAGCGCGGTTGCACCGGCCGCCGCAACAAAAGTGCCAACAGATAACCGAGACTGACCGTGGCGGCCACCAGGGTCAGGACACGCAATAGCCTCGCGTGCCCCCCTAGATCGATAATGGTCTCACTGGCTGGCAAGTGTAACAGGACGGCAATAACCGCGGCGATGAGCAACCGGTAGGCGGAAATCCCCCAAAGGCGCCGCCAGTCACCCACCATCTCCGGCATATTATGCGCCCCGCCGCAGAGTTCTGCTGGACGTTACAACGCCATAATTCATCGCACAACTACTACCCATCGTCATATTGGTGACGCCCTGCACAAAATATCTGGATATACGGGGGGGCAAAATCAAAGATTGGTCACCCGCAAAACCTCCTCAAGACTAGTGACTCCCTCCCTGATCCGCCTCAATCCGTTTTGCCGCATGGTCAGCACCCCCTCCTGTGCCGCCTGCCGCGCCAGATCGATGGAGGTGCCACCACGCATAATGATTTCGCGCATAGCATCACTCACCGGCATCACCTGATAGAGCCCCATCCGGCCTTTATATCCAGTGTTATTGCACTGATCACAGCCCGTCGCGCCCAGAGGACGCCAGCCCTGCAGATCCTCGGGCGAGAATCCCGCCTCAGTCAGTGCCTGATCGGGAATGCGCAGGGGTTTTTTACAGTGTGGACAGAGTTTGCGTACGAGTCGCTGCGCCATCACCAGGTGCACACCGCCGGCAACATTATAAGTAGGAATACCCATGTTTTCCAGGCGGGTGAGGCTCTGCGGTGCATCATTGGTATGCAGGGTGGCCAACACCAGATGACCCGTCTGGGCAGCCTTGATGGCCGTCTCTGCGGTTTCCAGATCACGTACCTCACCGACCATGATGATGTCCGGGTCCTGGCGCAGGAAGGAACGCAAGGCGGCGGCAAAGTTGAGACCGATGCGCTCGTTGATATTCACCTGATTGATTCCATACACCGGGATTTCCACAGGGTCCTCTGCGGTACTGATGTTGCAGTCGCCGGTGTTGAGGATATTCAGCGCGGTATAGAGAGTCGTCGTTTTACCCGAACCCGTGGGGCCGGTGACCAGGATCATACCGTAGGGCCGGTGGATAGCCTCTTCAAAGGCCTTGCGCTGGTCCGGCAAAAAGCCCAATTGTTCTATGGGCACCTTGGAGCTGGCCGGATCCAGCAAGCGCAGCACAATGGTTTCGCCAAAACTGGTGGGCAGAAAAGAGACCCGGAAATCAATAACCCGCGCTGGCGGCACCCTGACCCGCAGACGGCCATCCTGGGGTAAACGCCGCTCAGAAATATCCAGGCGACAGAGAATCTTCAGGCGCGAAGTGACACCGTCACGCAACGCCACCGGCGGATGCAGCACGTCCTGCAATACGCCATCGAGGCGGTAACGCACCCGAAAATCCTTTTCATAGGGTTCCAGATGAATATCGGAAACCCCGCGCTGAATGGCATCCAGCAGCAATTGTCGGGCAAAACGCACTACGGGCGCATCCTCGACACTGCTATCATTCTCCTGGGCAAGATCGAATTCTTCCTGCTCTTCTTCGTCATGCGGCTTATCCATGAAAACATCGTCAATTCCGCCTTGCATACTGTTGGCTGCGGCATTCACCGCCTTGACCAGTTTGTTGGCCTCGACCAGTATCGGCATCACCTGCAGACCGGTGTTGAACTTCACATCTTCCACCGCCTTAAAATCCGTGGGATCCGCCATGGCGAGGTAGAGGGTATCTCCATGCTTTGACAGAGGCAGCACCAGATAGCGGATCATCAACCCCTTGTCGAGCTTCCGAATGAGCAATTCATCAATCGTGACCGCATCCAGATCAAGCATGGGCATGTTATAGCGGGCGGAAAGGTGCGTCATAAGCACAGTGGCAGGAACGGCGCCTTTCTCGACCACATAAAACAGGAGCGGCGTCTTACCGCGCGCCGGATCGGCGGCAAGGCTTTGCAACTGCGCCTCGTCGCTTAACCCGTTGCTGACTAACGCCCGTAATACGGGCGTCAACGAGATGTGTTCTGGATTCGTAGCCATCGGCGTAAGATCTCCTCCACGGCGGCGGTTTGCGGCAGAGTTCCCGTCCATATCCGAAAACTCTCCGCGCCTTGCTCTACCAACATGCCCAGCCCATCAATCGCGCCCAGCCCGGCCTGCCGGGCGGCGTGCAGTAGGGGCGTCTCCAATGGGTTATAGACGATATCGTATACGCTGCCATTTCTGGGCATGCGGG
>JAKAVW010000240.1 GCA_021827445.1 Pseudomonadota bacterium | reverse complement strand
CCGCTGAATAAGGCGCGTCGGGCTCCCGGATATCGACCAGCGCGTGGGGATATTGCTGGCGCAGGGCGAGGCTGGGTTTGGCACTGCCGATATCGAAATGACGATATACCAGCAACGAATCGACGCTGATAATGTCCACGGGCAGCGCATCGGCAAGCCTTAAGGCCAGTTCAGTCTTACCGCTGGCGGTCGGACCCATCAGAAAAATGGCGGGAATCATCGCCCGCGCAGAAAGAGACGATCCAGATCGGTCAGAGAAAATTGCACGACCGTGGGTCGGCCGTGATTGCACTGTCCGAAACGCGGGGTAGCTTCCAATTGGCGCAGGAGGCTGTTCATTTCTTCCAGGCTGAGGCGGCGACTGGTTTTAATGGCGGCACGACAAGCCATATCGGCGAGAGCGGCATCACTGTCTTTCTCGGCCCAGGCTGGCTCCTCGGCCAGGAGGTCGGCGACAATCTGCCCATAGGTGGCGGCAGCGATGGCCTTGGGGGCGGCATGAATAGCCAACGTCCCGGGACCGGCCACACTGATTTCCAGTCCGGCAGCTTGCAAAGCATCCTGCTTTGCTTCGAAGTACGCCATCTGTGTCGCTGTTACATGCAGGTATTCTGGAATAATGAATACTTGTTTATCATTTTGTTGCACTGCTACCTTCATCTTCTCGTAGAGGATGCGTTCGTGGGCGGCATGCTGATCGATGAGGATCATGCCTTCCCTGTTCTGGGCGAGAATAAAGCGCGCGTGAATTTGCGCCAGGGCCTGACCAAGAGGGTAGTCCGGGGCCAGTTCCTGAGTGGGTGCCGCAGACCCATCAGGGCTCGGCACAAAAGTCAATGCCGGCACTACCAGTCGTTCCCAATAGGCTCCTGGTCCATCCTGCACCGCGCTCAGCGGTCGCTGGGTCTGGTGTTGATAAGCCCGCGACACCGAACTTTGCATCGCAGACGCCGATGCTGGTGATAGGGGCTGGATCGGCACCGTCACTTGTGGATGCTCCCCGCCTTGTTCCGCAATCACCCGCCGCAGGGTATGGAAGAGAAAATCGTGTATCTCACGGCTATCACGAAAGCGCACCTCGGCCTTGGCGGGATGCACATTAACATCTACTCGCTCGGGCGGCAGTTTCAGGTAGAGCACATAAAGCGGGTGGCGATCCTGAAACAGCACGTCATTATAGGACGCACGCAGGGCGTGGGTAATCACCGGATCACGCACCGGACGACTGTTGACGTAAAAATACTGTTCGTCCCCACGGGCGCGGTTGTAGGTGGGCAGGCCCAGCCAGCCGCTGAGAGACAAGCCCTGATCTTCCTGTTCGATATATAGGGCGTTGGCGAGAAAACCTTCCCCCAATATGGTGGCCACTCGCGCTGCCCGACTTTCTGCATCCGTAGCTGCGGGAAATTGCGCGAGGGAGCGGCCATTCTGAAAAAGCTGAAAGGCTACCGGGAAATTGGCCAGAGCAATCTGGCGCAGTACCTTTTGATTGCGCACCAGTTCAGCAGCAGCGGTGCGCAGAAACTTACGTCGCGCCGGTACGTTAAAAAACAAATCGGCCACACGGACCGTAGTGCCCGGTGCCCTGGCAGATAGCTCGGTCACACTGGCGGCACCACCCGTCACCCGCAGACGGGTAGCCTGATTCTGGCCATGCACCCGCGAAAGTATTTCCAGGCGCGAAACAGAAGCAATGGCGGGCAAGGCCTCACCGCGGAAACCCATGGTATGAATCGCCTGAAGATCCTCCCAGGTCGCCACTTTACTGGTCGCGTGGCGCTCCAGGGCCAAGGCCAGGTCTTCGGACAGAATACCAATACCGTCATCCTCTACACTAAGCAGGTCGATCCCACCGCCCTCCAGATGAATGGTAATCCGTGTGGCTCCAGCATCCAGGCTGTTTTCCAGTAGTTCTTTGAGGATGGAGGCGGGACGTTCAACCACCTCACCCGCGGCTATCTGATTGGCCAGGGTACTGTCCAGGCGATGCACGCGGGGCGTTTGATCAGCCGACACCGCTATTACTCCCACCGGATGAGGGTGGCAAAGACCTGGCCCAGTCCTGAACACGCGGCTGATGTCCCTGCCATTCAAGACGGTGACTGCCACTGTCCAGAATGCTGAGGGTGAGCGACAGATCGGCAGAGGGAAGGAATCCCGCGCCCCGCTCCGGCCACTCCACCAGCCACAAGGTGGACTCGCCCAGATAATCCCGAATGCCAATGAACTCCAACTCTTCAGGTTCTAGCAAGCGATATAAATCCAGATGCAGAGCGGGTCCGATGCGGGTCTGATATTGTTCCATTAAGGTATAGGTGGGGCTCTTAACGGACTGGGTAACGCCCAGCGCCCGCAGCACGGCCTGGGTCAAGGTCGTCTTACCGACCCCGAGATCGCCCTCAAGATAAATGACCGCCGGGATATCGAGGCGTAGGGCCAATTGCTGTCCCCAGTCCTGACAGGCTTTAGTGTCTGCGAAATCCCAGTGCATCAGATACCCGATCAGGACTTCAGCAGGTGCTGGAGAATGTCCGAACGGCTGATAATACCCAACAGGAGGCCACTGCCGTCGACTACCGGTACGGCATGCACGTCCTTCCGCAGTAACTTTTCGGCAACGGCATCCGCGTCTTCGTCGGGTGCCACGCTGATAACGCGGGTAGTCGCCAATTGACTAGCAGTCACCGCCGTTACTTTGCGCAACTCTTCCTCATATTCATGCATACCACCGAGCGGAATCAGTCCGTCGAGAATTGTGAGCATGGTGGGCAGATGCACCTTGCGGTGGGCGTCAATCAGATCCCGTTCACCGATCATCCCGACCAGATGACCATCGCCATTGACCACCGGGAGACTGTGATGCCCGGAACTCAGGAGCACCTCGCCCACCTTCTTCACCGAATCATCCGCCAGCACGGTAATGGCCTCGCGCGTCATAATATCTTGGGCCGTTTTCATCAGGATCGTCCTTCCGCCATAGCGTCATATAATATGTTGAGAATAGTGTCTATTTCCGCTGCTGTCACCGACAGCGGCGGAACGATGGTGAGCAGATCGCCCAGCGGGCGGCTGTACACACCCATCTCCCGGGCCCGCCGGCATATTGCATACTCGACGCGATCACCGTAAGGATAGGGCACACCCGTCTTGGGATCGCGCAAGGGAATAGCCGCCATCAGCCCGAACTGGCGGGTCTCCCCGGCCCAAAGCTGGCCCCTGAAACGTTGCAGCCCTGCCTGTAGCTGGGCGATTTTCGCGGGTAGGTCGGCGAGCACCACACCTTCCGCGAAGAGGGCTAAATTTTCCAGTGCCACCGCGCAGGCCAGAGGATTGGCGGTATACGTATGCCCATAATAAAATTGCCGGGTTTCCCCAAAGGGCGCCAGGAACGCCGCATATACAGGTTCTGCAGCCAGGGTCGCTGCTACCGGCAGATAGCCGCCACTCAGCCCCTTACCCAAGGCCAGCAGATCCGGCTCCACAGACTCCCACTCACAGGAAAAAAGCTTGCCGCTGCGGCCAAAGCCGGTCGCCACTTCATCAATGATGAGCAAAACCTCATAAGCCCGACACAGGCGTTGCGCTCCTGCCAGAATGCCAGGAGGAAAAGGCAATATACCCGCAGCACCCTGCACTCCACCTTCCAGAATCAGGGCCGCGATCTCTCCGCCCTGTTTCTGGAGGATCGTTTCGAGCGCCGCAAGCCATGCGGACGTGGCCCGTCCAGGGTCTCCGGTGCAGTGCTCCCATTGCAATACATAGGGGCTGGGCAGGCGCAGCGTTGGGAACAGGAGATTGCCATAGACCTCATGGAATAATGGGAACCCACCTACCGAAACTGCCCCGATGGTATCCCCATGATAGGCATTATCCAGGGTCAGAAAGAGATGCTTTTCGGGACGATCCAGATTAGACCAGTATTGCGCCGCCATTTTGATCGCGACCTCAACCGCTTCGGACCCGTCCTCGGAAAAAAAGCAATGCTGCAAAGAGGTCGGAGTGATGTCGACGAGCGCCTTGGCAAGACGAATAGCGGGAGGATTGCTCGCTCCGAGTACGGTACTGTGCGCGACCTTGCCCACTTGTGCGAGCAAAGCCGCGTCTAAGCGCGGGTGACAATGACCGTGGATATTGCACCACAGGCTGGCAATGGCGTCCAGACAGCGATGGCCTTCCGTATCGTACACATAATTGCCTTCAGCCCGCTCGATAATCCACGGATCATCGTCTCCATAACACTGCATCTGGGTGAAGGGATGCCAGAAATAGCGGCGATCCCATTCCCGTAATACTTCAGTTTCCGTCATGATTTTGCGTCAACTCCTGTAATGCGCGAGGTATCGCTGACAGGATATCCCTGGCCAGCAGGCTGGCCTCGCCCATCCGCGCGGCAGCGCGGTCGCCAGCGCGGGCGTGCAGACACACGCCGAGGGACAAGGCCTGGTCCGCATCCAGACCGACAGCCAGCAGACCGGCTAGTATACCGGTGAGCACATCCCCGCTGCCCCCTGTCGCCATACCTGGATTACCCAGCGGGCAAAACCAATGACCACTAGTGCCAAGCAACAAGCTATGGTGACCCTTGAGAATCCAATGCCCGCCATAGCGGGCCTGCAATTGGCAGATGACCGTGGCACGATCGGCCTGAACAGCAGCGGTAGTCATTCCTAACAGGCGCGCCGCCTCCCCAGGATGTGGGGTAAACAGACGAACCGCATCGGCGGCCAACAGTTCCGGACCAAAACGCGCCAGAATGTTCAGGGCATCGGCGTCCCAGACTTGGGGGCAAGAAAGTTGACCGATTTCTAACAAAAGATCATGAGCAGCAAGGCCCTGGCCCAAACCGGGACCGACTGCCAGCACTGTGTGCTCCGGTAAATCCGCGAAGCTGGCAGGCCAGTCCCGCCAGATAGCTTCGGGCAAATGTGCCGCCAGATAAGGGATAGCCGAGGGATGCCCGACAGCCGTCACCAGTCCGGCACCCACCCGGTAGGCGGCGGCACTGGCCAGCGCCAGTGCCCCACCCATGCCCGGCCCTCCGCCTACCGCGAAAACGTGCCCGAAGCTCCCTTTGTGCGCCTGCGGGCTGCGCGCCGGCAGGG
>JAKAVW010000239.1 GCA_021827445.1 Pseudomonadota bacterium | reverse complement strand
TTGATGTCGTTGCTGCTGCCACCCTGTTCCGCATCCATGAGGGCTTTGACTTCCCGCAGGCCGGTGAGGGCGGTGTAGTCCAGGTAGCGGCGATAGACAAAGGGGCGCAGGGTGTCGAGGAGGGATTGGCCAAAGGCGACGTCACCCGCGACGGGGCGCGCCTTGATAAAGGCGTAGCGCTCCCAGCCGCGGCCATGCACCTGATAGTATTGCTCCATGGCCGCGGCGGAGATGCAGAGGGGGCCGGCATCACCGAAGGGGCGCAGGCGCATGTCGACGCGGAAGCAGAAACCATCAGCCGTGCGCTGATCGAGGGCCTGAATCAGCCAGCGACCGAGGCGCTGGAAGTAGGCACTGTTGTCGAGGGGGCTGGGGCCATCCGTCTCGCCGCCTTCGCCGTAGCAGAAGATGAGGTCGATGTCGGAGGAGAGGTTGAGTTCGCGGCCGCCCAGCTTGCCCATGCCGAGGACGGTGAAAGGCACCTCCTGACCGTCGTTGTTGCGGGGGGTGCCGTGGCGCTGGCGCAGCATCGCCACGCCATAAGCATAAGCGTGTTGCAGGCAGATTTCGGCCAGTTCGCTGAGGGCGGCTACCGTTTCTGAATAATGTTCGCCGGGCTGACGATCCTGCCAGATGATTTCTACCATACGGGCATTGCGGTACTGGCGCAGATCGGCAAGGAAGACGTCGCTGGTGAGTCCGTGGGTGGCGGCAAGGTCGCTGTGCCTGCCCCGTGCGAGGCGCAGCAACCAGTGGGGATGGCGTAGGAGGAATTGGCGCGCAAAGGGGCTGACACAAGCAATATGTGCCCAGTGTGCGGCAAAGGCGGGTCCAAGGCGACGGATCTCGGCCTGTTCCTCAGCCGAGAGGGCGGTCCAGGTGGTTTCGAGTGATCCGGTGATTGCCTCCGCTGCCAAGGGTAACAGGTTAATGGCGTGGATGATCTCCTCGGGTAACTCAGGTGCCGCCATGCATGCTCCTTCCGGTGGTGTTCCGCATCGTGTATATGGACAGTGTAACTTATCCCTGTTTTGGGGTCCGCATGGGGCTCTGTGGCGCTTCTTGTGCTAGGATTTTGTGCGGTTACCGTTGGAGCGTTACGCGGTGCTATATGGTAACGCGATCCGCAGAGAGCATCGTAGCAGGGGGCACATTCATTACCTCATGGCGTTTACCGGCGTTTACCGGACGGGTTGGCTGATGTTGCGGGCTTTCAGGAGAGGTGTGCCTTGCCGCATTTGCGCCTGACCTTTGTTGGTGTTCGCCGGGTGGGCGGTTGGCTGCTGGCCATCGTGCCGACTGTGCTGGTGTTGCTGGCGGTGGTTTTTTATCTCCTGCTGATTCCCCATCTGGAATTATTGCGCCCCTATGTTTCTCAATACCTGTCGCGGGCTTGGAGTGCTCCGGTGCAGGTGCGCGGGATGCGCTTGAGTTGGAACTGGGGACCGTCGCTGGAATTGGCCGCGTTGCGGGTGGGTCCATCTGCACAGCCCGAACTGGCCCTGCACGGGGTGCATCTGCGCCTTTTTGCCCTGCCACTGCTCTGGGGGGATCTGGTCGCGCAGGATTTCCGCGTTGCGGACGGCGAAGTGTCCGTCATTCAGCGTGCCGGTGGTGACTGGCAGGTGGCCGGGCAGTCGCTGGGACATGGCGGATCGCCATTGTCGCTGGATCTGGACTGGGCGCATGTGGATGTACAGCACCTGACCGTACAATGGCGATCCCAGCCACAGGCCGCCCCCATTCCGCTGCGGGTACAGTGGCAGAGCAGCGGTGGCTTGCGTCCGCAGGTGCAGGTGCAGGTGCGCTGGTCACCTCAAGGTCTGTTGTGCTACTCCGGAGCGGCGCGCGGCGTCTTTACCCGTCCGGGGCGCTCCTCTGGCAGCGGTAACTGGGTGTTGCAGTCGTTGCCGCTGCCTTGGTTTCATCTTGCAGATTCGCACTTGCCGGTGTTGAGCGGCAGCGTGAGCGGCAGCGGGCGCTTGCAATGGCGTGATGGTTTGCCGCGCACGGCTACCGGGCAGTTTGCCGTGCACGACGCCGGGGTGGACGGTAAGCAATGGGCACAACTCCATGGCCATCTGGGCTGGAATGGGACGGGTTCCACCGGGACATTGCAGCTTGCTGATTTGACAGGGCTTGCCGTACAACCTTTGGCAGCGCGCTTGGGGCTCAACTGGCGCCATCGCCTGCAATGGCAGGTAGAAACGCCGCTGCTTCCCGCCGCACTCCTCCAGAACGTGCCGGAGATAGCCCTCCCCGTGCAGCTCCGTTGGATACCTCGGCAACAGTGGCAAGGCAGCTTGCGCGACCTGCACTTCCGCTCGCACAGCGTGGGACACCAGCCCGCCACTTGGGAGCTTCAGGCAGGGCTTCATGGCATCGGTGTTTCGCCTCATGGACACTGGTTCGGCGTGCAGGGCCTTAGCGGCGACATCGTCCTTCGCCCGGAAGCCCTGCAATTTCATCTGGTGAGCCGGCAGCTCACCCTAGACTGGCCGCAACGCTTTGCGGCGCCGCTGCACCTGCAGGAAGTATCGGCACGGGTTGTTGCCCGGAAAGCGGGTACAGACTGGTCGATTCAAGCCAATCCGATCGTGTTTCAGGGGCCAGGCCACCTGCACGCCAGCCTGGCGGTGCAGGGCCAGCAACTGCGTCTGAAAGCTCAGCTTGACGACATGCCGGTGACGGCGATGGCGGATTTCGTACCGCAGAGCGATATTAGCCCTGCCCTGCGCCAGTGGTTACTTCAGGCCTTTCAGGCAGGATCCTTGCAGCATGCTGATCTGCAGTGGCAAGGACCATGGGATCACCTGCCACGCCAGGCGCCGGGCGAGCATTTTTCGCTGCGGGCGAATTTTCGCCATGTGACCCTGCATTATGCCCCGCGCTGGCCAATAGCGACGCAAGTGAACGCGCAACTCCTCTGGGCGGGAGATCGCCTTTCCATCCAGAGTCATCGGGGTGACATTTTCGGGGTGCCAGTTGCTTCCGCCAGCATCGCTCTCAACCATCTCTTCGCACCGCATACCTCGCCGCTGCAGGTAACTTTGAAGACACCGATCCCGCTGGATGAATTGCTGCCTTTTTTGCGGAAAACACCCGTATTGGAGGGCAAGGCCGTGGCGAATATGCCCCTGCGCCTGACGGGGCAGGGACAATTACAATTAGCCCTCAGCATTCCTTTCGGGGCTGAGAAAAGCCAGGTGGATGGCCGGATCGATCTCCGCCACGCGGGAGTCGGGTGGGGCGGCTGGCAGGCTACGAGTATGCAGGGGCCGGTTTATTTTCAGCGGGATAAGATTCAGGTTGACGGGCTGAAAGGCGTTTTTGCCGGTGGTCCCGTGCAGGCGAGCCTGCAGGCCAGTCAACTGGCGACCGCGCCGCGCCTGCGCTTTTCGCTGCAGGGTGAGTTGCACGCGGCTGATCTGCCGATGCCGGAGCGCTGGCGCACGGCTTTCAGTGGCGCCGTTCCATATCAGGGTAGCGGTACGCTGTTGAACAACGCACTGCATTTTAAGGGCGATGCCGACCTGCGCCAAAGCCGTAGTGCTTTGCCGGCGCCTTTGAATTGGGCATCAGGCAAGGGTGGAGGCCTGACCGTGCAAGGTCATGGTAATGTGGCTCACCATCTGCAAGTCGATTTCAAGCTACCCATGGGGTCTGCCGTCCTGGCCTGGCAACGGGAGGAATCCGACTGGCGATGGGAGGCTGGCGCCGCCCGTTTGGGTGGGAAAACCCCCCCGCCACTGCCCAACGCCGGGTTTTCCCTTCAGGGTGGTGGCGATAGCCTCTCCGTGAGGCCGTGGCTGAGCATGCTGAAAGGTGAAGAAGACCGTGGGACATGGCCGGAAATCCGCTTCGACCTGCGTTGGCGGCATCTGCGTTTTCTGCAACAGGATTGGCCGGATGTGCAGATGCGCGGCCAGGTGGCGGCGGAGAAGCTGCATCTGCAATGCGTCAGCCCCCAGTTAGCCGGTGTCTTACAATATGCGCGGGCGCCGCAGCCCACGGTTCCCGCCCAACTCCGTCTGGATATCCAGAAATTAAGTATCGCGGCACCGACATCTGCTGGGTCTTCTGCCACTGTCCTTTCGCAAACCCTGCAGGGCGCCGTGGGTAGCCCGCTGACACTGCATACTCATATCGCGCAACTCGATTGGCATGGCCACAAGGTGCATGACGTACAGTTGGATGCCGGGCGATCGGCGACTGGCTGGAACATTGCCATGCTCAAAGGCGACTGGGCAGGCAGTCAATGGGATTTTAAAGGGTCGTGGCAGGGCACAGGAGCGGGTCAGTCGGCCTTTCAGGGAAATATCCGCAGCAACAATATTGCGCCTGTGCTGCAGGACATCGGCATGGAGACCCTGGACTACGGCCGTGCTGATTATGCAGGGAAACTGTCCTGGCCAGGCGCGCCCTGGGATTTCTCCACGGCGCATCTCCGCGGAATTATACAATCAAAGCTGTGGAATGGTCGTCTCGGAAAACTGGGGACGGATATTTCCTGGCTCGTTTTCCTGAATCCTACGACGTTATTGCAAGACGTTCTCACTTTTGATTATCGCCCGCTCTTCGGCAATGGTTTGTTCTTTTCCAAGCTTTCTGCCGATTTTCAGGTGCAGGATGGGGTCGCCCATACCCGCAATCTGCTCCTTGAGTCCAGCGCGCTCGAAATGCAGGGGAGCGGCGATGTTGATTTAACGCACCGAACCATGCGTATGGCGTTGCGGGTTTATCCCCTGCAGAGTTTTGACTTGCTTCTCGGGCATTTCCCCATACTCGGTCCCGCTCTCTTCGGGAAATCGGGCAAGGTGCTAGAATGGCGTTATCAGGTGGACGGACCCTGGGGGCATCCGGTGGTGCGTCCGGTGCATGTACCGGCCAAAACCGGAGGGGGAAGGTCATGAAAGCGCAGGTTGCTGTGGTGCAGATGGTGTCTTCGGACGTGCTGGCGGATAATCTCGCCCATGCCGGGGATCTGCTGGAGCAGGCGGCTGCGGGAGGTGCGCAACTGGCACTTTTGCCAGAAAATTTTGCGCTCATGGGGCACGATGAAAAAGCCAAACTGGCCGTTATGGAGATGGATGGCGATGGCCCGATCCAGT
>JAKAVW010000238.1 GCA_021827445.1 Pseudomonadota bacterium | reverse complement strand
CCAGTCCGAAGCGTGGGTAATTAACGCTTGGAAAACTGGTGACTACGCCGGGCCTTGTGTTTGCCCACCTTCTTACGTTCCACCTCGCGGGCGTCACGGGTGACGAAGCCGGCACTGCGCAAGGGGCGACGCAAGGTTTCATCATAAACCATAAGGGCGCGGGTGATACCATGGCGGATCGCCCCGGCCTGACCGCTGGCGCCGCCGCCACTGACGTTGACCAGAATGTCGAACTGGCCACCGTGTCCGGTCAGCTCCAGGGGCTGCATGACCACCATGCGCGAGGTCTCGCGGCCAAAGTAGTCTTCCAGGGTGCGCTTGTTGATGACGATTTTGCCTGAGCCACGACGCAAATACACGCGGGCTGTTGCACTTTTACGCCGACCGGTACCGTAATATTGTTCCATGGAGTCTTCGCCTTAAACGTTCAGGGGCTGCGGCTGCTGCGCCGAATGGGGATGCTCGGAGCCGGTATAGACCTTGAGCTTCTTGAACATCGCCCGACCCAGCGGATTCTTGGGCAGCATGCCCTTGACCGCGAGTTCGATGATCCGCTCCGGGTGCGTCTCCATCATCTTCTCGAAGGAGGCACTCTTCAGATTGCCGACGTAGCCGGTGTGATGGTAATACATTTTGTCTTTGGCCTTGTTGCCGGTGACCGCGATCTTGTCGGCATTGATGACGACAAGATAATCGCCGGTATCGGCATGGGGCGTGTACTCGGGCTTATGCTTGCCACGCAGACGTTTGGCCAACTCCGAAGAGAGACGGCCCAGCACTTTATCGGTGGCATCCACCACGAACCAGTCTCCCTGCACTTCATGAGACTTGGCAGAATAGGTCTTCATCACACAACTCCGGCTTCGGGTTTTTCACTGAGGGGCGGGAGATTAGCGATGATAGGGGCGGATGTCAAGGTGTTTGCGCGCTCTCTCAGGCAGCTACCCGATGAATTCGTGAGAGTGTCGGAACCGTCAACGACTAGCACCGTCAGCTGACATCCTCCCATATCACCCGCCCATTCCGTAAGGCACCAACACCCACCCCAGCACCAATATCAGAATCCCCAGCGCGGCAAAGCTTTCCCAGCTGCGGCGGCACAGCAGGCGGTCGGGGTTGCTGAGGGTGGCGGGCTTCCACAGGGCGCTGAGGTAATAGACAAAGGAGAAGGCGCTGCCGAGGGCGATGAGGAGGGCGAGCCAGAGTAGCTGACCGTGGATATCGGCGATGATGACGAAGAGCTTGGCGAAAAAGCCGATGCTGGGCGGCATCCCGGCCAACGACAGCAGGGTGACGCCCAGCAGGCCGGCGAGTACCGGCTGACGCTCGCGCAGGGCTGCCCACGGGATGGCGACACTGCTCTCGGGCAGGCTGGACAGGCCCATGAAGGTACCGACATTCATGATGCCGTAGACCAGCGCATAGAGACTGGCGGCGATGATTCCCAGCGGGCCTGCCGCCAGTGCCGCGAGAAAATAGCCGGCGTGGGCAATGGCGGAATAGCCGAGCATGCGCCGCAGATGTCCGGCACGGTAAGCGAGGAGGTTACCAATCAGGATACTGGCGGCGGCGATGATGGCGACGGGGATTTGCAGTCGCGGTGTGGCACTGACCAGGGTGATCAGTGCCCCCATCACGGCTACTTTGCCCACCCCGCTGAGGAAGATCAGCATGGGTGCCGGGGCGCCCTGATAAATGTCGGCCACCCAGGCATGGAAGGGGGCGGCGGCGATCTCGAAACTCAAGGCGGCCAGCAGGGCGAGTACCCCGACCAAACCGTAGACATTGTCCGCCATGCCGCTGAAAGGCGGAATCACCGCAAGGCTGCCATCCCCGAGATAAATCAGGGCGATGCCGATGGCAAACTGGGCCGAGGCCAGGGCCGCTAACAACGCATATTTGAAAGCGGCCTCCAACGCCCCGCGCCCACTGCCCGGCCAGGCGAGCAAGGCGAAGAAGGGCATGACCTGCAACTCCAGCCCGACGAAGAGGAAGAGCAGACTCTGCCCGCTGACCAGGATCAAGCCGCCGGTCAGCGCCGTCAGAATGAGACCGGTAAAGCTGCCGGGCAGCTTTCGTGGCAGCGGGTGAAAAGCCACAAAGGTGAGTCCCGCCGCCGTCGCCAGGCTCAGATAGACCCCGAGCAGGGTCGCGCTGCTGTCCCAATAGAGAAAATCCCCGAGGGTGAGTTTTTCAACACCGATGCTGATGGCGGCGACGATGGCGGCGAACCCGCCCCACCAGGGCATGATCTTGCCGATGCGCAGGGCATCGCCGAGAAAGGCGACCACGGCGGCACCCGCAACGATAAGCAGGGGCAGTAGCGTCGGGCTATACACCATGGCTGCCTCCGCTGATGACCTCGCTGCTATGCACGGAAAGCAGCGTGCCGAGGTGCGCAAGAATGGCCTGCGGGTCCAGTCCCATCCAGAGAGTGAGCAAACCCAGGACCCAGAACAACAACCACTCACTCTGCCGCAAGTCCGTCAGCGCGACCGCCAAGGCACTGTTCAGGGGTCCCAGCATCACCCGCTCATAAATGCGCAAGAAGTAGATCACCCCGGCGAGAATTCCGAGTGTCGCCAGCGCCGCCGCCCAGGGCAGCACCTGAAAGGCTCCCGCCAGACTGAGAAACTCGCCGGGGAAGTTGGCGAGGCCCGGCAGGCCCATGCCCGCCAGAAAGAAGAACAGCATCCACGCCCCCAGACGCGGTGCACGGCGAAAGAGCCCGCCGAGACCGGCCCATTCGCCGGTCAGTCCGCGCGCTTCCATCACGGCCACCACGCCGAAAAGCCCCGCCGAAACAATCCCATGGGCGATGAGCAGAAAGACGCTGCCGTACAGCGCCTGGGCTTGCAGGGCAAAAAGGCCGAGGGCCACCAGATTCATATGGCTGACGCTGGCATAGGCGGCAAAATGGCGCAGATTATCGGCATTGAGGGCGAGAAAAGCACCGTAGAGGGTACCGATAGCGCCAAGGATGATGCCGGCGGGGGCAAAATGCAGTGCTGCCTGCGGCAGCATGGGGATGGCGAAGTGAATCAGACCATAGGCCCCCGCCGTCACTGCCGCGCCGGAGAGAAAAATGCTGCCCGCTGGTGCTGCTGCACCATAACTGGGACCCGCCCAGCTGTGCAGGGGAAAAAGCGGCATCTTCACGGCCAGTCCGGCGACCATACCGAGGAATATCCAGAGGCCCGCTGACGCCGGAATCCGTGTATCAGAGAGCGTCAGAATCGAGAAATTATAGACCCCTGTCTGGGCGCCATGAAGCAGGTAGACCACCACCAGCGCCACCAGAAAGAGCAGGGAGCCGACCACGGTGTAGAGCAGAAATTGCAGGGCGGCGGCACGGCTTTTGTGGCCGGTGCGCAGAATCAGGAAGGCTCCGGCCAACGCCAGAATCTCGTAGAAGATGTAGAACATCAGCACGTTTCCGGCGAGGAAGACGCCGAACAAAGCACCTTCCATGACCAGCGCAGACAGCGCCAGGGCGCGGAACTCGGAGAGTCGCCAGGCAAAGGCCATGCTGACCGGTAGCAAAAGCGCCGTCAGCACGGCCAGGGTGCTGCCAAAGGCGCCATCATGCAGGGTCCAGAGCGCGCCAAGCATGGGAATAAAGAGCGCGTGGCTGGTGTTGTGAAGCACGCCGGGCGCGAGGCGCAGGATAAGCGCCAGCACCAGTTCGACCAGCGCGATGGCCATGGCGAAGCGCTGGCCGTCCGCTTTACGGGTTGCGAGCCAGAGCGCAGCGCACCAGGGAAGCAGGATGAGGATACTGCCGAGGTTCACCTCCACCCCCAGGCGACCACGAGCAGGACCAGCAAGCCGAGCACCATGCCGCTGGCATACCGGCTGACCAGTCCGTTTTCACCGATCTCCAGCAGTTGACTGCTCACTCCGAAGCCGTCGCGCAGGCTACCGAGGAATACCAAGCGGAACCCGGTGCGCTCCACGCCCCAATCCAGAAAGCGGGCAAAGGCGTATACTGCGGGTGGAAAAATGCGCAGGAAGGCGGCGTCAAAGAACCAGGCTTTGAACAGGACAGTAAGACGGCTGAGCCCATGCCCCTGCCGCTCCCATTGGGCGGCCTTGAAGCCTATCCAGATACCCAGCAGGGTGGCCACGGAACCGGCGACCTGCAGGAAGATGTTCACCGCGCCGCTCGGCATCGGCGGCATGCCCAGCTCCGGCGCCAGCCAGGGCAGCCACAACTTGGGACCGGGCCAGCCGGGCGGAAATTGCAGCCAGCCCATCCCGATGCTGGCGACAGCGAGGATGGTAAGGGGAATTTTCATGCTCCAGCCCATCTGATAGGATTTCCCCGGCTTGGTCGGCCCCTCGAAGACCAGCAAATAGAGGCGGAAGGCATAGGTCGCGGTAAGTACCGCGCCGAGCAGCGCCAGTGCCCAGAGCAGCTTGCCGCCGGGCACCATAAAAGCCGTGGCAATGATGGCGTCCTTACTATAAAACGAGGCGGAGACCACCGGCACAGCCGCCAGGGCAAAAATACCGGCCAGAAACACCCAGCGCAGGAAAGGTTGCTGCGCCTTGAGGCCACCCATGTGGCGGATGTCGTGGTCCTCATTGTAGACGCTGATGACCACCCCCGCACTCATGAAAAGCAGGGCCTTGAAGCAGGCATGCACCAGCAGATGAAAGAGCCCGAGCGAGGGGGCGCCGATGCCGACGCCGAGAAACATATACCCCAACTGGCTGATGGTGGAATAAGCCAGCACCCGCTTGATATCCACTTGGGCGACAGCGCAACTGGCCGCATAAAAGGCTGTGAATGCACCACTGAGGCCAATGACCCAGAGCATGCCCGGCACCGCGGCAAAAATCGGGTACAGGCGAATGCAGAGATATACTCCGGCGGTCACCATGGTCGCCGCATGGATCAGGGCGGAGACAGTACTGGGTCCGGCCATGGAATCGGGCAGCCAGATATGCAGGGGGAACTGCGCCGACTTGGCGATGGCACCGATGAGGGTCAGGGCACCGGCAATGGTCAGCACCAGCACGTCCGGGTGCGTCGCCACGGCAACGAAGAGTTGGTGATCATTGAGGGTATGGTATTCCGCGAAGAGCATGAAGATGGCCAGCGCCAGCGCCGTA